>NZ_JAWSTH010000002.1:0-195479 GCF_033542075.1 Conexibacter stalactiti | reverse complement strand
GGGCCCGGTGGCGGCGGCGGCACCGGCGGCCCCGGCGGGAGCGGCGGCAACGCCGGCGCAGCGGGCGTCGCCGGCGGCAGAGGCGGCCCGGGCGGCAGCGGCGGCAGAGGCGGAACCGGCGGAGCGGGCGGGGTGGGAGGCATCGCCGAGGGCGGCGCGATCTACAACGAGGGCGCCTTGACGATCGTCTCCTCTGCCCTGCGCTGGAACAGAGCGGCGGGCGGCCAGGGTGGTTTCGACAACCAAGGCGGCGCCGGCGGCTGGGGAGCCGCGGGCGGCACCGGGGGCACCGGGAGCGGTGCGCGCGGCGGCGACGCGGGGCGCCCCGGCGCGGGCGGAGCCGGCGGCAGCGGCGGCCCCGCCGGCATCTCCGGCGACGCCCGCGGCGGCGCGATCTACAACGCCGGCGGCACGCTCGACGTGCTCGACACGACCTTCACCGACAACGTCGCACGGGCCGGCAACAGCCAGTCGGGCTGGGGTGGCACAGGCGGCGATGGCGGCCCCTACAGCTACGGCGGCAACGGGGCGCCGCGCGGCAGCGACGCGAACGGCGGCAACGGCGGCGACGGCGGCGACGCGGGCGCGCCCGGGCCCGGCTCGGCGGCGGCCGGCGGCGCCGTGTACAGCACCGTGCCGTTCACGCTCGACGGCGGCACGACGAGAGACAACGCCGCGCGCGGCAACGAAGGCGCGTGGGGCGGCGGCGGCTTCGGCGGCGACGCCTTCGACGGCGGCCTCAGAGGCAGACGCGGCTCGCCGAATCCGCTGCCGCCCGGCAACCCGGGCACGAGCTCCAGCCCCGACTTCCACCCCGCGCCCGACGACGGCACGCCGAAGCTCGAGGTCGGCGACGTCGCCGTTGCCGAGCCCGACTCCGGCAGCGAGGAGGCGCGCTTCGTCGTCACGCTGCGCCCGCCGCAGGCGGGGCCGGTCACGGTCGACTACGCGACGCACGACGGCACCGCGACCGCGGCCGGCGGCGACTACGCGCCGCGCAGCGGCACGCTCACGTTCGCGCCCGGCGAGACGGCGAAGACGATCGCCGTCCCCGTCCTCCACGTCGAGGACGAGAAGGACGACCGGCAGTTCACGCTCGCGCTGTCGAACGAGTCCGGCGCGACCGTCGCGCAGCGCACCGGCACCGCGACGATCGCCTCGCGTCACCGCGTCAGCGGCCGCCTCGTCGACCGCAAGAACCGCCCGCTCGCGGGTGTGACCGTGCGGATCGACGGGATCGACCCCAGAGTCGTCACGACCGACGCGAACGGCGCCTACAGCGCGCGCCTGCTGCCGGCGACCTACACGGTCGCGCCGGTCGCGCCGCCGCCCGGCCAGCCGGATGACGGCGTCTTCGAGCCGCAGGCCAGCGACGACTGCATCGCCGTCGAGCAGACCTGCTTCGTGCGCCTGACGAAGCGGCGCGTGGCGAGCTTCGCCTACGTCTTCAAGCTGCCAGTGCGCGGCACGATCCGCGACCCCGGCGGCAGAACCGTCGCCGGCGTGCCGGTCCGCCTCACCGGCACCGACGAGACGGGCAAGGCGGTCGACGTGACCGTCTCCAGCGACGCCAGAGGCGGCTACGCGCGCCTGCTGCTGCCGGGCGTCTACACGGTCACGCCGCGCGCGCCGGAGGGTGCGCACGGGCCGATCAGCTTCGTCCCCGGGGCCTGCGAGGGGACGAGAAAGCCGGCCGCCTGCACGGTCACGCTCGACCGCGAGCCGCGCACCGCCGACTTCGTCAGCGAGTGCGAGCAGACCGTCAGCTTCCAGACCTCGATGGTCGCGAAGGGCTGCCTGATCCGCCTCGACGCGCGCGGCAAGCGCTACCGCGCGAAGGGGCCGGTGCGGATCAACGGCGTCGACTTCGAGGCGGTGCGGGACAGAACGCCGATCACGTTCGACACCGAGCGCAAGCTCGTGACGGGCACGGACCTGCTCGTGTGGGTCTCGCGCGGCGAGCAGGACAAGCGCTGGCTCGCCTACCACCTCGGCACGTTCAGACAGAGCTTCCCGGGCCGGACCGTGCGCTACACGCTCGCGCTCGGCAAGAGCGCGAAGGGCTGGAACCTCAACGGCACCGTCAACGCGACGCTGTTCGGCTTCCCCGCCCACGCGCCGGCGCTCGAGCTGGAGTCGACCGCCGGCCGCACGACGCTGACGCTGCAGCTCTCGACGCCGCCGAAGGACGGTGCGCTGCTCGACGCCCAGTCCGGGCTGTGGAAGGCGCCGAACGACAAGGGCGACCTGCGCGTCGCGTATCCGAACGTCGTGCGCGGCACGGTCGCGCTGACCAACGACAACGGCATCCAGACGGTCGAGGGCAGCTTTGCGCCGAGCGCGATCTTCTCGTTCGGCGCGACCTCGCACAACGGGGTCTTCGGCGTCTCGAAGACGGCCTTCCCCGTCAGAGGCCAGATCCAGCTCGCGCGCGTCGCCGTCAAGCGCGACTTCGCCGCCGACGTGTGGCGCTTCTCGGGCACCGTCGTCTCGCACTGGCGGCCGGGCGCGAAGGGCGCGCTGCCGCCGCTGCCGCTGTCGATCCTCAGACGGATCGGCACCAACGACAACGGCGAGGGGTTCTTCTCCGCCCTCGTCTTCGACGTCGAGCTGGGCCTGAAGTTCAGCGGCGGCGGCGCGATCGCCGCGATCGTCGACCGCGCCGCGCTGCGCGCGAACGGCATCAACAAGGTCGTCCTCCCGTTCACCTACCTGCAGCGGCTCGGGATCGACATGGGCCGCGACACGGACGCCGCGAAGACGCCGCTGAAGCTGCAGCTCAACGGCGGGCTGACGCTCGGCCCGCGGATCCGCAGCGACGTGTGGTTCCAGGAGCTGCTCTCGCTCGACGTCGACGGCGGGCTCTACATCCCGAGCGACACCTACGACCTGACGGTCGCGGGCAACGCCGTCCTGCGCGCGGCGAACGCCCGGCTGATCAACGGACGGATCGTGTGGAACATCATGGGCGGCTCCGCCGAGGTGACCGGCGAGAGCTCGCTCAACCTGCGCGACTTCATCCGCCGGCTGCCGGCCGGCGTCGGCGACATCTCATTCCTCGGCGGCGCGAGACTGTCGATCCCGGCCGGCCAGCCGTGGACGCTGCACGGCGACGGGCGCGTCACGCTGCTCGGACAGACCGGCGCGGGCAAGTTCCGCTGGACCTCCGACGTGCTCGGCGTCTGCATGGCGAACGGCTGGGGGATCGTCTACGACGGCGGCTTCCACCCCACGACGGCGTGCGGCTTCGACGCGTTCGGCGCCCGTGCGCGCGCCTCGGCCGCCGCCGCCGCGACCGCGTTCGCCGTCGGCGCCGGACGCGAGGACGTCGCGATCGCCGTGCGCGGTCGCACCGCCGCTCCGCTCGTCACGCTCGACGGGCCGGACGGCATGCGCCTGGAGACGCCCGGCGACCGGCTCGGCGCGGCGACCGCGCGCACCGCGGTCTTCCGCGACGAGCGACGCAAGACGACGTACGTCGTCCTGAACGCGCCGGCGGCGGGCAGCTACCGGATCGGCACGGCGGCCGGCTCCTCCGCGATCGCCGACGTGCGCTTCGCGCGCCGCGCGACGACGCCGCGGGTGCGGGCGAGCGTGCGCGTCGAGCGGTGCCGCGCGACGCTGCGGTGGGCGCTCGCGCCGCGCCCCGGCCAGCGCGTCCACCTGTTCGAGCACAGCTCGTCCGGTGCGCGCGAGATCGCCGTCGTCTCCCGCGCACGCGGGCGCCGCACGTTCACGCCGGGCGCCGGCGGTGGCCCGGCGCGCCGGCTGACGGCCGTCGTCGAGCAGGACGGGGCGCCGCGCGCGCAGCTCGGGCTGGGCCGCTACCGCGTGCCGAGCGCCCGCGTGCCCGCGATCCGCGGGCTGCGCGCGACGCGGGCCGGCCGCCGCGTCGTCGTCGCCTGGCGCCCCTCCTGCGGTGCGCGACGCACGCTCGTGCAGGTCACCGGCGGCGGCCGCACGGTCACGCGGCTCGTGCGCGGATCGCGCGTCGCGGTGACCGTCCCGCGCCGCGCGAAGGCCGCCCGCGTCACCGCCTGGCCGATCTCGGCGACAGGCGCCAACGGCCGCGCCGCGACCCGCACGGCACGCTGAGCGCGCTGCCCGACGCCGCCCGACGCTGCCGGCGATCCGGCGCCGGATCCGGCGCCGGCCGCCTGCCGGCCGACTAGATTTCCACCTCATGTCAGGCCGCGCGCACCAGACCGCCGCACGGCGGCTGATCGACCTGGTTGGAAACGCCTACGCGTTCGACGGGCTCGACGAGTTCCGCGCCGGCATCCTGCCGCTGCTGCGCGAGACCGTGCCGGCGCACCGCGCCTCGTACAACGAGTTCGGCGACCCGCCCGACCAGACGTGGTGGATCAGCGACCCGTTCCTCGCGGTCGAGCCGGCAGCCGCCGAGCGCTTCCGCGCGCTCGCGCACGAGAACCCCATACTCGCCCACACCCGGCGCACCGGCGACGGGCGGCCACGCCGCATATCGGACTTCCTCAGCCGCGAGGAGTACCACCGGCTCGCGCTCTATCGCGAGTTCTACCGCGAGGTCGGCTGCGAGGCGCAGGTCGCGTTCACGCTGCCCTCGCGCCCGCCGGTCGTCGTCGGGATGGCGCTCGTGCGCGACGCCGACGACTTCAGCGACGCGGAGTGCGCGCTGCTGGGCGCGGCGCGCCCGCACCTGATCCAGGCCTACCGCGCGGCTGAGCTGTCGAGCGTGCGCGCGGCCGCGCTGCTCGCGCTCGAAGCCGGGCTCGACGCCGTCGCCGCGCCGCTGATCGTCGCCGACGGGCACGACCGCGTGGCGATGGCGACGCCGGCCGCGCGCGAGCTGCTGCGCACGCGCCTGGGCGGTTCCCGCTCGACCGGGCGGCTGCCGCCGGCGCTGCGCGAGGCGCTCGCGCAGCGGCGCGCGCACGGCACCCCCGCCGCCGAGCCGCTCGTGCTGACGCTCGGCGAGGGCGAGCCGGTGACGCTGCGCGTGCTGCCGGAGGCCGGTGGCGAGGGCATGACGCTGCTCGTCGTCGAGGACGGCCTCGGCGGGCTCGGCCGCGCCGAGCTGGAGGGGCTGGGGCTGACGCCGCGCGAGGCGGAGGCGCTGCGCTGGATCGCGCTCGGGCGCAGCGGCCCGGACGCCGCGCGGGTGATGGGGATCTCCCCGCGGACGGTCGAGAAGCACCTCCAGCACGTCTACGCGAAGCTCGGGGTGCGGACCGGCTCGGAAGCGGCCGCGACCGCGTGGGCCGCCGTCGGGGTGCGGCGGCCGGCGATACGTGAGTCCCACGTAGAGGGCGCCGAGCCGCCGTCGTGAGCCCGCCGGCGGCTGAGTAGGGTCGTTCGATGCCGCTCCGCCGACGCCGCCCGTGCGCACTCGCCGTCGCGTTCGCCGCCGCGCTCGCGCTGCTGCCGGCGGGCGCGGCGCCGGCCCAGACCGCCGTGCTCGCGACGAACGGCAGCAGCCTGCAGGCGCCGGCGAACCTCGCGCTGCCCGGCGGCGCGAACCAGTGCGCGGCGCGCCCGTACATCGGCCTCGGCGCGGGCTCCATACAGTTCATCCCGACCAACCAGACGACGTGCATGTGGTGGTCGTCGCAGTACGGCCCGACGGGGCAGGTCGTCGCCAACACGTACGTGCCGCGCGGCGCGGGCGCGGTCACGAGAGTGCGCGTGCGCAGCGGCGCCGCGCCCGCGCAGCTGCAGTTCGCGGTCCTCGGCTCCGGCGGCGGGCTGTGCTGCACGACCAAGCAGGCCTCGCCGCCCGTGCAGCCGCTCGCGGACCAGGTCACCGAGTTCGCGGTCAACCTGCCCGCCGGCTCCGGCGTCGGCGACACGCCCGGCTCGCAGTACAACGACATCCTCGTGATCGCCGCGGTCGGACCCGGCTCGCTGCCGGTCAACGACCGCGGCGCGCACGGCTTCCTGTTCGGCTCCGCCGCCAACCAGGCGCAGGCGGCGTTCCTGCACCCGGCGCTGGCGCTCGGCGCGTCGAACACCGACGTCGGGATCATGGACGGCTACGAGGTCCTGCTGCAGTACGACTGGTGCGGCGTGCCGATGACGGGCAGCAACCTGCGCCCGGTCGCGCCTGCCGACCCGACGACCGCGTGCCTGCCCGGGGCCTCCACTCCGCTCGGCGCCATCTCGCGCACCGTGCCCGTCCGCGACGGCGTCGCCGGGCTGCGGCTGCGCTGCCTGCTGAGAGCGACCTGCAGCGGCAGCCTGCGACTGCTGCCGCGCAACGCCGGCGGCGCCAGCGCCGCCGCCAGAAGACGCCGCGCGGTCGTCTACGGCGGCGCCCGCTTCCGCATCGCCGCGGGCCGCGGAGCGACGGTCGGCGTGCACCTCTCGCCGGCGGGTCGCGGAGCGCTGCGCCGCGGCAGACGCAGCCTGCCCGTCACGGTCGAGGTCACGACCAGCGCCGGGCGCACGACGCTGCGCGTCACGCTCACGCGCTGACGGCGCGCACAGCTCCGTCGGGCTGCGAGAACGGCGCGCTGAAGAATTCTTTTCGCATCCGTGTCGAAAACGGCCGGCCCCGTTCGACGTCCTCTTGAACAGGTCGTCACGGCACTAGGGTCCGGGCGGCACCCACGCGAGGAGAAACGTCATGAAGGTCATGGTCATCGTCAAGAGCAACGGCGCCGACGAGGAGAAGATCGAGCCGACGACGGAGATGTTCGAGGCGATGGGCGCCTACAACGAGCAGCTCGTGAAGGCCGGGGTCATGCTGGACGGCGACGGCCTCAAGCCCAGCAGAGCCGGCGCGCAGGTGGTCTTCCAAGGCGGCAGAACCTCGGTCGTCGACGGCCCGTTCACGGAGTCCAAGGAAGTCATCGGCGGCTACTGGGTCTGGGAGGTCAGAACGCTCGAGGAGGCGATCGAGTGGGCCAAGCGCTGCCCGAGCGATCACAACGGCGACGTCCGCTCGCTGCTGGAGATCCGCCCCTACGCCACGATGGAGGACTTCGGCGACGCGCTCACGCCCGAGCTGCAGGACAGAGAGACGCAGCTGGCCGAGCAGCTCAAGACCCAGCGCGGGGAGGCCTGAGGCCGCCTCAGCGCTCGAGCTGCTCGGTGCGCGGGCGCGGGCGCCGACGCGAGGAGAAGCGGCCCAGCGCCCAGCCGCACAGCAGCAGCGAGCCCACCGCCGAGCCGACGAAGCCGTCGGCGAGGTCGGCGATCGTGTCCGCGTAGCTGATGAAGAGGTTCTGGTTCAGCCATCTGACGGCGACCCACTCGTAGATCTCGTAGAAGGTCGCGGCGGTGACGCCGATGCAGAACGTGACGAAGCCCATGCCGACCAGGCGGGTGAACCGGTGTCTCACCGCCTCCGGCTCGGGCACGACGTCGAGATGCGAGAGGCCGACATAGACCATCGGCGCGAAGAAGGCCGGCAGGCTCACGTGGACGATGTTGTCGTACCAGGCCACGTTGGTGAAGAGGTGCAGCGCGTCGCCCCAGCCGTTGAAGAACATCGCGATGCAGAAGCCCCAGTCGATCAGGCGGGGAAGGTCGATCATCCGCGCGACGAAGACGGCCAGCGCCGTCAGGGCCAGCTGGGTCGTCGCGTGCGAGTCGCCGCGGATGGCGAAGACGATCGCGCCGACGAGGAAGCTGAGGCGGAAGAGGTCGAGCGGGTCGCGCAGGACCGGATGCCAGTCGCCCAGGAAGATCCGTCGCCACAGCCGGTAGGCGCGCAGCGCGCGCGGACCGCGCACGAACGGCGGCAGGCCGCGCTCGCTCATCGCGGGCTCGCCGCGCGGAGGTGGACGGGGTTGGACAGCAGCCAGAGGCGTCCGTCGATGCGCGCCTCGACGCGGTAGGCGCCGGGCTCGGCGACGTCGAGGTCGACCGCCGCACCGGCGCGCGCGGCCACGATCGCGCCGTCGCGCAGCACCCGCACCTCGGCAGCCCGGGGCAGCCGCAGCCGCAGGCGCGCGGGGCCGGCGCGGGCCTCGGCGCCCATCGGGACCGTCGCGCCGTCGGCGCCCTCGGCCCACAGCCGGGCGCCTGTCGCGTCGGCCACGCAGGGGCGTGACAGCCACGCCGAGCCGGCGCGCAGCGCGGCCAGGACGGTCGCGCAGTCGGCGGCCGCCTCCCCCGACAGCGGCCGGTCGCAGACGAGGTGCGTGCGCAGCAGGTCGAACGTGGCGCGATGCGACAGCGGCGAGCGGACGCGCCCGTCGATCCGCACGCCGGGCGCGTGCCCGTCGAGGCCGCCGAGCGCGGGGACGCGGCGGCGCGCCGAAAGCGCGTCCCACGCGCTGAGGTGGCGGGCCGGCGGACCGTCGTCAGTGGCGGAGGCCGGGTCGCGCAGCCACCGCACCGCCGCGGCCGGCGTGCGCCAGCCCTCGGCGGCGTCGGTCGTCAGGCTCCACAGCTCGATCCCGTCGGTCCCCCGCGGGTCGGCCAAGGCCGGCCAGCCATGGGGCAGCACGATCCGCCGGGTGAGCGCCGGCACGAGCATGCGGCCGCCCTCCGAGAACGGATGCGCCGCGACGCCGAACCCGCCCGCCGCCCGCACCGCCGCGGCGATCTCGGTCGCGCCGCGGCCGGCGTGCGGGATCTCGCCGGGGACGCCGAACGCGAGATAGTGCCCGCCTCTCGGGCTGATCTCGATGCCGACCACGAGCAGCACGCCGTCGTGCCAGCCCTCCCAGCCGTCGCGCCGCGCCGCGAGCGTGTCGTGGTCGGTCAGCAGGACGGCGTCGGCGCCGGCCTCGCGCGCGGCGGCAAGCACCTCGGGCACCGTCGCGGTCCCGTCGGAGTAGGTCGAGTGGACGTGCACCACGCACGACACGTCGTGGCGGGGTCCCGCATCTCCCATCCAGCCCATGCTAGAGCGGCGACTACGATCAACTGATGGGATTCCGGCGTCTTGTCATGCTCGCGGTACCCGCGGCCGTCATCCTCGCCGCGGCGGCGCTGCTGCTGCCCAAGTCGCCCACGGGCCTGCGCGACCTGCTGCTCACCGGCGAGCTGGGACTGCTCGCGCCGCTGATCGCGCTGATCGCCTGGTCCGTGCTGACGCCGGCCCTGTTCCCCGGAACCGTCCTGGCGGCCGCCAGCGGTCTCGCGTTCGGGTCGGTGGGCGGCACGGCGCTCGCCTGGAGCGGCGCCGTGCTCGGCGGACTCGTCGCCTTCGCGCTGGCGCGGACCGCCGCGCGCGACACGGTCACCCGCCAGGTCGCGCGGCGGCCCAAGCTGGCCGCGGTCAGCGACCTGCTCGAGCGGCGCGGCTTCACCGCCGTGCTGGCGGCCCGGCTGATGCCGGGCGTGCCGGCCACGGCCCTGCACTACGCGGCCGGCGTCTCGCCCGTTCGCGCGCATGCCTTCGTCGCAGCGATGGCGATCGGCGCGCTGCTGCGGACCGTTCCCTACGTGCTGCTCGGCCAAGGCCTTGGGTCGGGCTCGCCGCTGCTGGTCGCCTTTGGCGTCGCCTCGATCGCGATCGGCGGGCTCGGCGGCGGCGCACTCCTGTGGCGCCTGCGCGCCACGCGCGATCGGTCGCGCTCCTCCAGCGCCGGCAGCTGACGCCGCCGGACAGCTCCGAGGCGTCAGACCGGCTCGTCGCCGCCGGACCGCAGCAGCTCGCCGACGCTCCGGCGAAACGTCCGTGCGACGAGCGCCGGGTCGCCGAGGTGGCCGCCCACCATCGCGCCGTCACGCAGCATCACGTACTGCCGCGCCGCCTCCTCGGGATGCTCGTGGCCGGCGGCGCCGAACGCATCGCGGACGGCGCCGAGGAACCAGTCGCGGTGCGCCACCACGGCGCGGCGGATCGGATCGTCCGGGTCCTCGAACTCCGCCGCGGCGCAGATGAACGCGCACCCGTGGAAGCCGGGCTGCTCGATCTGCCCGACGATGTCCTCGCAGACCGCCTCCAGCAGGCGATCCGGCTCGTGCGTCTCAACGAGCGAAGCGAACCCCGCCTCGATCGCGTCATGCGCCGCCTGCAGATAGGCGAGCACCAGATCCTGCTTGCTCGCGAAGTGGCGGTAGAAGGTCGCGCGCGTCACCGCGCTCTGCGACACGATGCGGTCGACGCCGACGCTGTTGATCCCCTCGGCGTAGAAGATCGCCGACGCCGTGCCCAGCAGGCGGTCACGCGCCTCTGAGTCCTTGGCCGGTGGCAGTCGCGCGATCTTCACGGGCGGCGACGATACCAGAGAAAGAACGATCGTTCTTGACAAGCGGGCAGTACTGCTGCTTTCCTATCGGCGTACAAGAACGAACGTTCTTTCTTTTATGCCGACCGAGGAGCCCCAAATGCCCAAGCCCGCCCCATCACTCGCCGCCTCCCCGTCGCTCGGACGGGCAGGAGGCACCGCCCTCGGCCCGATCGCCCTGCGGATCGCGCCCGTGCGCGCCGCGTTCGCCCTGGTCTGGGCAGCGGCGCTGGTCGTCGCGGTCGGCGACCGCATCCCCACGACGACCTCCGAGGTGACCACGGCGGCGGCCTTGCTGCTCACCGCCTACCCCATCATCGACGCCGTCTCGTCGCTCGTCGACGCGCTCTCGCGGGACCGCCGCTCCACGCGCGTCCTCGAGGTCAACGCGGCGATCAGCGCCGCCGCGGCCGCCGGCCTGGCGCTGGCGACGCTCACGGGTGACGCCGGCGCGACGCTCGCGGTCTTCGGCGCGTGGGCGAGCGTCTCCGGCGCGATCCAGCTCGGCGTCGCGCTGCACCGCCGCCGCGACGGCGACCCGCAGTGGCCGATGATCGTCAGCGGCGGGCTCTCGACCGTCGCCGGCCTGAGCTTCGTCGCAGCCTCCACCGAGCACGCCGCGCACCTCTCGATGCTGGCCGGCTACGCGGCGCTCGGCGCCGTGCTGTACCTGGTGTGGGCCGCCCGCGCGCGAGCGGCCTCACCTACCAGCCGGTAGAGTTTGGACATGCGTCCCAGCTCGAAGGTGCAACTGCTCGAAGCGGCCGTGCATGTGACCGCGCGTGATGGGATCGCCGGCGTGACGCTCGAAGCGGTGGCGAGCGAGGCGGGCCTGACGAAGGCCGGGCTGCTCTACCACTTCAGAAGCAAGGAGGCGCTCCTGGAGGCGGTGCAGCACCACCTGCTGGAGCGACTGGAAGGTCAGCTGCTCGACGCGCTCGGCAGACCACTGGAGGAGGCGACACCCCAGGAAGCCGCCGCCGCCTATCTCTCGATGATCAGCTCCGAGATGCCACGCAGAGCCGACCTGATCTTCGTGCTCGAGTCGATGGCGCACCCCTACCTGGCGAGACCGTGGGACGAGCTGATGGAGCGCTGGATCCCGCAGCCGCGGTCAGCCAGATCGGTTGCCGTCGACCTCTTTCTCACGCGCATGGCGGTCGACGGGATCTGGCTCTTCGACGCCACCAGCGGCACGCCGCTGAGCCCGTCGGTTCGGCAGGCGCTGATCGAGCGGATCGCCGGGGTCGCCGCGCCCAGACAGCCCTGACGCGCCGCCACGGCCAGATTCGTAACTTTACCAACCGGTTGGTAAAGTTATGGCATGACGCCGAACGCTGAAGTGAGCAAGGATCCGCGCCGTTGGCTGGTGCTGGTCGTCGTTGCGACGGGGCTGCTGCTGATCGCGCTCGACATGTCGGTGCTCTACACCGCCCTGCCGACGCTGACCGAGGAGCTGCACGCGAGCGCCTCGGAGAAGCTGTGGATCATCAACGCCTATCCGCTCGTCGTCGCCGGCCTGCTGCTCGGCACCGGCACGCTCGGCGACCGCATCGGCCACAAGAAGATGTTCGTCAGCGGCCTCGCGATCTTCGGCGCGGGCTCGCTGCTGGCCGCGTTCGCGCCGTCGCCGCAGGTGCTGATCGGCGGCCGTGTCCTGCTCGGCGTCGGCGCCGCGACGATGATGCCGGCGACGCTCGCGCTGATGCGGATCACCTTCACCGACGAGCGCGAGCGCAACCTCGCGATCGCGATCTGGGGCTCGATCTCGGTCGTCGGCGCCGCGCTCGGCCCGCTCGTCGGCGGGCTGCTGCTCGAGTACCTCTGGTGGGGCTCGGTCTTCATCATCAACGTCCCGATCGTGATCGCGGCGATCGTCGCCGCCGCGGTGATCGCACCGGGCAGCGCCGGGAATCCAGACAAGCCATGGGACCTGCTCGGCTCGCTGCTCGCGATGGCCGGCCTCGTCGGCGTCGTGTTCGCGATCAAGGAAGTCGCGAAGCCCGACCGCTCGCCGACGCTGATCGTCGCGGCGCTGGCCTTCGCCGCCATCGGCTTCCTGCTGTTCGCGCTCCGGCAACGCGGCCGTGAGCACCCGCTGATCGACCTCCAGGTCTTCCGCAACCCGACGGGCGTCATCGGCGCAGGGATCGCGATGTTCACGCTCGCCGGCGTGCAGCTGATGAGCACCCAGCGGCTCCAGCTCGTCGACGACTTCAGCCCGCTGAAGGCCGGCGTCCTCGTCACCGCGCTCGCGTTCGGCACGCTCCTCACCGCGATTCCCGGCGGCGCGATCCTGCACCGCGTCGGCTTCCGCCCGCTGATCAGCGGCGGCCTCGCGCTCGCCGCTGCGGGTGTGCTGGCCGTCGTCCTGCTGTTCGACGCCGGCACCGGCTGGCTGGTCGCGAGCCTGTTCGTCGTCGGCAGCGGCCTCGGCCTCGTGATGGCCGTCGCCTCCTCAGCGATCGTCGGCAACGTGCCCGAGCACCGCGCCGGCATGGCCTCGTCAGTCGACGAGGTCTCCTACGAGCTCGGCAACCTCACCGGCGTCGCGATCCTCGGCAGCGTCGCCGCGGCCATCTACACCTCGACCCTCGACCTGCCAGCGGGCGCACCGGCCGCCGCCGAGGAAAGCCTCGACGGCGCCCGCGCCGCCGCAGAAGGGATGCCGGCCCCGGCGGCCGACGCGCTGCTGGCCGCCGCGCACAGCGCCTTCGACGGCGGCTTCACCGTCGTGATGGTGATCACGCTCGCGGTGCTCGCGCTCTCGACGCTCGCGACCACCGCGCTCCTGCGCCGCCGCGGCGGCCGTCCTCAGCCGGCCGCTGCGTGACCGAACGGCCGGAGCGGGTTGGGCGCGATCGCTTCCATGATGAGGCCGATGCCGCGGTCGATGCGGTCGATGGCGCTGTCATGGGCGTCGATGCGCGCGACGGTGCCGAGCATGGCGATCAGCAGGAAGAAGTCGTCGGGGCGCAGGTCGGCACGTACCCGGCCGGCCTCTTGCGCGAGTCTCAGCGGCTCCTCGATGCGTTCGAGGACGCCGGCGGCGATCTGCCGGTGCACGTCACGGAGGACGTATCTGCTGTTGGCGATCTCGACGAGGCTGCGGTCTTCGAGGATTGCCTCGAAGACGCCGTGGAGCATCGCCTCGAAGGCGTGCGCCGGGTCCTCCGCGCGATCGACCATGAGGGTCATGCGGCCGATGTTCTCGTCGAAGATCGCCTGGATCAGGCTCGCGCGGGTGGGGAAGTGGCGCCGCTGCGTCGCCGCGCCCACTCCGGCGGCCTCGGCGATGCTGTCGAGCGGGACGTCGAGGCCGCGCTCGGCGAACAGCTCGCGGGCAGCGCCGAGGATCGCCTCGCGGTTGCGTCGGGCGTCAGCGCGAAGTGGTCTCCCGGTCGCCGTCATCCCCGTATCTGATCATGTACTGTCACTTAGTGTCACTTTAGATGCGCGTCGGATGGCGCGAGGAAACGGTCGTGGCGAGTCCACGGAGGGCACGGAGAGATGACAGGCACGAGCAGCGACAACCCCAACCGCGGCACAGGGCGTCGCCTGCTCGGCGCATGCCTTCTGGCGCTGGTGACCGCGGTCCTCGCGGTCACGGTGGCGGCATGCGGCGGCGGCGATGACGACACGACGACGCAGTCGCGCACGATCCCGGGCCCGGTCCCGGCGGCCGGTGAGATCGATCCGTCGAGTCCGTCCGGCCGCAACTGGCCCGTGACCGGTGGTGACTACGCCCACACGCAGTTCTCGCCGTTGAAGCAGATCGACGCGGACAACGTGAAGGACCTCAAGGGCGACTTCATGCTCGACCTCGACTCGGGGACCGAGGCGAAGTACTCGCACGAGGAGAACATCCTCGCGATCAACGGTGACCTGTACATCTCGACCGGCGCCAACGACGTCTTCGCGATCGACAGCCGCGCGAAGCGGATCAAGTGGAGAGTCAACGGCGACCTCGACCCGGAGATCACGTCCGTCTGCTGTGGCTGGGAGTCGCGCGGTCTCGGCTACAACGGCACCGACACGCTCTACTCGGCGCGCATCGACGGCAGAGTCCAGGCGCTCGACCTCGAGACCGGCAGAGTCAAGTGGGACGTCAAGGTCTTCGACTGGAAGAGAGACAACGCCACGGCGATCGCGGCGCCGCTGTACTACAACGGCCTCGTCTACATCGGCAACTCCGGCTCGGAGCTGCTCGCGAGAGGCCGTGTGACGGCGCTCGACGCGAAGACCGGCGAGCTGAAGTGGCAGTTCTGGACCACCGGTGACGGCAACGACCCGGTCGCCGATCCGACCTGGGAGGGCGACAGCGCCAGAACCGGCGGCTCCGGCCTCTGGAACGCCCCGGCCGTCGACAGAGAGCGCAACCTGCTGATCTTCGGCACGAGCACCGCGGGTCCCGACGTCAATGGCTCCAGACGCGGCGGTGACAACCTGTACTCGAACTCGATCGTCGCGATCGACGCCACGAGCGGCAGATACAAGTGGCACTTCCAGCTCGTCAGACACGACATCTGGGACTTCACCGTGAGCAGCCCGGTCGTGCTGTTCGACGCCGAGATCGACGGCGAGAAGGTCCCGGCGGCGGCGATCGCGCCGAAGATGCCGTGGGTCTACGCCGTCGACCGCCGCGACGGCAGACCGATCTACCCCGGCAGAGAGACCCCGGTCCCGCAGGCGCCCGAGAACAAGACGGCCGCGACCCAGTGGATCCCGTCGACGCCGCCGCTGATGCCGGCGAAGATCACCGACGAGCAGTTCAGAGCGCTGGTCGGACAGATCCGCACCACGCCGGCGATCCCCAACGCTGGGACGATCAGAATCAACCGCCCGGAGGACGGCAACATCCCGGAGCTCGTCTTCAACCCGAGCGGGACGGAGCGCGGCGCGGCGGTCCACATCAGCGCTCCGCAGGGCGGCACGACGTGGGCGCCGATGAGCTACAGCCCCGAGACGCACATGCTCTACGTCTGCGGCCAGACGAGCATCGGCTGGAGCGCGCAGGGCTCGACCCCCACCGCGTTCACGGAGGGCCAGTTCGTCATCGGCGGCGGCCTGGGCGGCCTCGGCTTCGACACGCCCGGCTATCTGACCGCGCTCGACGCGGACACCAACGAGCCGGTCTGGTCGTACCGGATGAAGGACGAGAACGGCAGACCGCAGTCGTGCTACAGCGGCTCCGCCGCGACGGCCGGCAACCTCGTCTTCGTCGGCAAGAACGACGGTCGTCTCGTGGCGCTCAACGCCACGACCGGCGAGCAGCTGTGGGACTTCCAGACCGGCGCCGGCGCCAACGCCCCGGCCACGGTCTTCGAGGTCGACGGCAAGCAGAAGGTCGCGATCGTCGCCGGTGGCAACGCGCTCGCCGGCTCGCCGCACGGCGCCAACCTGTGGGTCTTCTCGCTCGACGGCGACGTGATGGAGCTGGACGGCACCGGAGAGGGTGAGGCGATCACGCACGGGGGTGGCGAGCCCACCGACGAGTCAGCCGAGGGCGACGCCGAGACGAGAGAGGACGTCTCCGCCAGACCGGACGCCGACGCCGGCAGAACGGTCTTCGCCGACAACTGCGCCACCTGCCACGGCGTCACCGGCAGAGGCGGCAACGGCGGCCCCGACCTCACCGCGATCCCCAGCGCCAGGGACCTCGACGCGGTCATCAGACAGACCACGGACGGCGGCAGCGCCATGCCCGCCTTCGGCGACTCGCTCTCCCCCAAGGAGATCCAGGACGTCGCGGCCTTCGTGACCAACGGCATCAACTGACGCTCTCGCTGACCACCTGCGCGGCGTCCCAGCGGGCCGCCGCGCGGGTCGTGGTCGGCGTTCCGGTCAGCCCGCGCGCAGGGCGGCGAGGACACGGTCGAGATGGGCGACCGGCTCGACGGCCGCGCCCGCGCGCATGTCGTCGAGCCAGACGCGGAAGGCGGCGATCCCGCAGCCGACCCGCAGGCGCAGGCGCCAGTCCGCCGCACCCGTCTCGCCGCGCCGCCGCAGCAGCTCGCCCGCGACCGCGCGCTCGCGCCCCGCGAGCTGCAGCTCCGGCGCGGCGGCCAGCGCGGCCGTCTCCTCGATCATGCGGAAGTAGTGCTCGAGCCACGCCCACTGCTCGACGACGTGCACCCCGAGCGCCCGCAGCGCGTGGTCGAGCGCGGCGCCGTCGTCGAGCTCGGCCGGAGCGCCCGCGATCGCGCCTTCGAAGAGGTCGGCCATCGCGCGAATCGGCTCGAGCAGTGCGTCCTCCTTCGTCGCGAAGTAGCGGAAGAAGCTGCGTCGCGCGACGCCCGCGACCTCGCAGATCTCAGTGATCGACACCTCCCCGTACCCGCGCTCGAAGAACAGCCCGATCGCCACCTCCGCGACGTGCGCCTTCGCCGCCGCCCGCTTGCGTTCGCGCAGCCCAGGGCCCGCCGTCGATCTGTCACGCACTCCGGCGTCGGTCATCTCCGAGATCGTGACGGATTTCTCGGAGATGGAGACCCGCGGCCGAGGCCGCCCCCTCGGCTCGGCCGCGGATCTCGCGACTCGTGCTACCTCGCCGTGACCTTTCTGGTCAGCAGCACCGTGCGGCTGACCGTTCTGTAACCGGCCTTGCTGACGGTGACCCGCACCGTCACGCGCTTGCCCGTCATCCGCTTGGTCAGCTTCAGCGTCCGCGAGCTGCCGGCGCGCTTGCCGCCGACGTACCAGCGGTAGCTGACCGCGACGCGCGACACGCTCGTCCCGGAGGAGGAGCGGACCGCCACGCGGACGCCGAGCGATCTGCCGACCTTGGCGGCACCGGTCCGTCTGACCGACAGCGACAGCGCGGGCTTGGCCGGCACGGCGGGCGCAACCGGAGCGGGGGCCGCCGGCTGGCTCACAGGCGGCGCGACCGGCGGCACGAGCGGTGCCGGCGGCGCCGGCGGCGCGGGATGTGCCAGCTCCGGGGTCGTCGGCGGCGCGACGCGCGTGCGGGTCGCGCGCTCGTAGTCGTAGGCGTAGGCGAGCAGCTCGCCCTCCGCGTACGGGAGGCCGATCAGCTGCAGGCTGACCGGCAGTCTCGACTGCGTGTAGCCGACCGGCAGGACGACCGCCGGCGTTCCCATCCCGGATGACAGCGAGGCGTTGTCGGCGTTCTCCGAGTAGCCGGCAGGGTCCTCGGTGACCGGGCTGGCCGCGAGCGCGTCGGTCGGGATCGCGACGGCGTCGGCGTCGTGGTCGGCCAGCAGTCTCTTCCAGGCGGCAAGCGCCGCCGCCGCCCGCGCATCCTGCGTCGCGAGGTCCGTGTCGGTGATCCCAGCCGTGCTCAACAGCCACGCGGCGTCGGGCTTGATCTGCGGCGTCTCGCGGTCGTCGGCGACGTAGTCGGCCGTCGTCAGCCTGTCGGTCGGAGCGGCTCTCGCGGCCAGGCCGACCGGCCAGAAGGCGTCGTTGCGCGCGAAGAAGCCGTCGAGGTAGTAGGCCATGCCCAGCCAGCCGCGACCCTGCAGCGATCTCACCTCGTCGGCGGTCAGCTCGACCCGCTCGACCGTCGCGCCCTGCGCCTCCAGCTGCGCGAGCGCGGCATCCTGGATCGCCGCGACCTCCGCGCGCTCGGCTGCACGGGCCGGTCCGGAGCCGCCGTGGAAGCTCGCGTTCGTGAACGTCAGGAGCTTCTTGCCGGCGAGCGCCGTCGTGCTCAGCCCGGCGGCGTAGGACTCGGGCACCTGCCCGATCGTGCCGGTCGTCCAGTGGTCGCTCGGGTCGTAGCCGGCCGTCGCGTCGAGCAGGATCGCCGCGTCCTCGACCGACTTCGCGAGCGGGCCGACGGTGTCCTGCGGCTCGACCTGCGGCGTGACACCGGTGAGGCTGACGAGGCCGTGCGTCGGGCGCACTCCGACGAGCGCCTGGTTGGCGGCCGGGTTGCGGATCGAGCCGAAGGTGTCGCTGCCGAGCCCCGCGGTCGCGAAGCTCGCGGCCACGGCCGCGGCGGTGCCGCCGCTGGAGCCGCTCGCGGTCTTGCTCTGGTCATACGGGTTGCGGACCTCCCCGCCGAGCCCGCTCTTGGAGTCCGAGCCGTTCCACGCGAACTCCGACAGGTTGGCCTTCGCGACGACGATCGCTCCCGCCGCCTTCAGCCGTCTGATGACGGTCGCGTCGTTCTTCGGCTTGTAGCTCGCGAAGGCGATCGCGCCGTTGGTCGTCGGCATGCCGAGCATGTCGATGTTGTCCTTGACGATGATCGGCACACCGTGGAGCGGCCCGCGGACGCTCCCGGCCGCGCGCTCCGCGTCGAGCGCCGCCGCCTGCTGCCGCGCCTGCTCGTTGACGGCGATGACGGCGTGGAGACCTGGCTGGTCGCCGTACGCGTCGTCGTAGGCGGCGATCCGTGCGATGTACTCGTCGACCAGCGCGACCGACGTCGTCGCGTGCCTGGCGAGCAGGTCTGATGCCTCGCCGATCGTCAACTCGACGACGTCGGGCCGAACCGCCTCCGCGGCGCCTGCCGCCGGGGCGATCGCGCCGAGCGCGAGCGTGACGGCTGCCGCGGCGGTCGCTCCGCCGCGTGCGAGACCGCGCCGTTGTGAACGGACTGTCATGAAACTCCTACAGGTAGTCCTTTAACTCACACTGTGACTTTTCGCATGAAACAGTCACCGTGAGAAGCGACGTTGAGACTATGTGAAGCCGACGGCGCGGCATCTGTCCGCGCGGACAGAACCGCCGCCGACTCGTTCGACGTGGGGACTTGCTTTCGATGAATCGACACCGGCTCCGACCGACGGTCCGAACGGACCGGAGCGATTCTCGCCCTGCGGTCGATACCGAGACGCGCCAACGGTGGTTAGCGTGCGGCGCCCGTCGCCGTCGCATTCCCTCGAAGGAGTTCCCTCGTGTGCAGAGATTGTTCTGACGCGTCGCACGTCCCGTCGGCCGAGGAGCAGGTCGACGACTGCGGCCGGCCGGTCCCGCGCCATCTCGTCTCGCGGCGGGCGCTGCTGGCGGGCGCCGGCGCGGCGGCGGTGCCGTTGGCGCTGGGGGCGGCCGAGGCCGGCGCGCACGGCGGCGGCTCGAAGTCACGCTGGCGCGACTGGTGGGAGCGCAGAGGTCACGGGCACGGCCACGGTCCCGGCCATGGCGGCGGGGGCTCGTCGAAGCGCGGCCACTACCTGATCAAGGGCGCGGCGCTGATCTCGGTCGATCCGACGATCGGGACGGTGCCGGCGGCCGACATCGAGGTCAAGGACGGCGTGATCGTCGCAGTCGGCGCGAACCTGCGCGCCCGCGGCGCCGAGACGATCGATGCCTCGCGGATGATCGCGATGCCGGGAATGGTCGAGACCCACTACCACATGTGGAGCGCGCTCGGCCGCAACTTCGTCGGCGACGGCTTCGAGTACTTCCCGGCGAAGTCGGCGACCGTCGCCGCCTACGAGCCCGACGACTTCTACAACAGCGTCTCGCTCGGGCTCGCCGAGCTGGCCTCCGCCGGCATCACCACCGTCAACAACTGGGCCCACAACGTGCGCGGACCCGACTATGCCGATGCCGAGCTGACCGCCCACCGCGACGCCCGCCTGCGCGCCCGCTACTCCTACGGCCACCGCGACGGCCAGCCCGCCACCCAGCCGATCGACTTCGCCGACATCGAGCGCGTGCGGCAGGAGTGGTTCGGGCCGAGATCGCCGCTCGACGGGCTCGTCCACCTCGGCGTCAACCTCCGCGGCCCCTCCAACCCGGCCAACTTCGCAATCGAGATGGCGTGGGCGCGCGAGCGCAGAATCCCCGTCAGCGTCCACTCCGGCCAGGGACCGACGACGGCCGTGAGAGCGGCCGAGCTGGAGCGACAGGGCTACCTCGGCCCCGACTTCCTGCTCTGCCACAACCTCCCCGCCACGCCCGAGGACCGCGCCGCGATGATCCGCAGCGGCACCCCGCTCAGCATCTCGCCGCACTCCGAGATGCGACTCGGCACCGCCGGCGGCTTCCACGACCAGCTGCTGAAGTCGGTCAACGACGGCGTCCTCACCAGCCTCTCCTTCGACGCCTCCTCGATCGCGCCGATCGACATGTTCCAGTCGATGGGGATCGCCTGGAACATCGGCATCCCGTGGATCGGCACCGACACCGAGAGACTGCCGCCGATCCTCTTCAGACACGCGCTCGCGATGGCGACGATCAACGGCGCGAAGGCGCTCGGGCTCGACAGACAGATCGGCTCGATCACCCCCGGCAAGCGTGCCGACCTCATCCTGATCCGCCAGGATGACCTCAACATCGCCCCGGCGGCCGACGTCGAGTCGGCGGTGGTGCGCGTCGCGACCCCCGCCAACGTCGACACCGTCCTCGTCGACGGCCGCATCCTCAAGCGCGACAAGCAGCTCGTCGGCTTCGACGTGCCGCAGCTGGTGCGCGACGCCGCCGCCTCGGCCCACGCCGTCCGCACCCGCGCCGGCGGCCGCCTCACCCCCGCCAGCACCCGCGTGCCGCAGTTCTGAGCGCGCCGCTGCGTCGCTAATCCTCGCCGTCAGCCCCGGCGGCGGGGATCACGAGCGAGATCAGGCCGCCGAGCAGGGCGGCGCCGGCGCAGATCGCGAAGAGCGTTCTGTAGGCGCCCAGCGACGGCAGCTCGTTGCCCGCGAGGCTGATCGTCATCGAGGCGAGCAGCGTGCCGCCGATCGCGCTGGCGAGCGAGCTGCCGACGGTGCGCGAGAGCGCGTTGAGGCCGTTGGCCGCCGCGAGCTGGGACTGCTTGGCGCCGAGCAGGATCAGGCTCGGCATCGCGGCATAGGCGATGCCGGTGCCGGCGCCGGCGATCGTCGTGCCGACGAGCACCTGGAAGTAGCTGTCGACGAAGACGATGCGGAAGAGGAAGCCGAGCGCGACGATCGAGGCGCCGAGCGCGAGCGTGATCTTCGGCCCGAAGCGGACCGACAGCTTCGCCGAGACCGGCGAGAGCAGCAGCATCATCACGCCCGACGGCAGCATCGCGAGGCCGCCTTCGAGCACCGAGGAGCCGAAGCCGTAGCCGGCCTCCGGCGGCGCCTGCACGAACGACGCGGTCCCGATCAGCGACGCGAACAGCGCGAAGCCGACGCAGATCGAGGCGACGTTGGTCAGCAGCAGCGCCGGTCGCGCGTTGGCGACGACGTCGATCAGCGGCGACTTCAGCCGCTTCTCGACGAGCACGAAGACGACGAGGCCGACGATCGCGGCGGCCAGCAGGCCGAGGGTGCGCGGATCGCCCCAGCCCCACGAGTTGGCCTGCGAGAGCGGCAGCAGCAGGCAGACGAGCGTCGCGCCGAGCAGGATGCTGCCGCCGAGGTCGAACCGTCCGCTCCCGCGGCCCGCGGGCTCGGTGACGGCGAACAGCAGGCCGGCGACGGTCAGCACGCCGCCGCCCGCGCAGACCCAGAAGAGCACGTGATAGTCGGCCTGCTCGGCGATCAGCGCTGCCAGCGGCAGCCCGAGCGCACCGCCGACGCCGAGCGTCGCGCTCACCAGCGCGATGCCCGTGCCGGCCCGCTCGCGCGGCAGGATCGTGCCGATCAGCGAGATCCCGAGGGGAATCGCCGCGGCGGAGAAGCCGGTGATCGCACGCCCGACGATCATCACGGCGAGGTCGCTCGTGAGCGCGCAGATCAACGAGCCGACGGCCAGCGAGCCGGCCGCGACCATCAACATCAGCCGCTTGCCGTAGAGATCGCCGAGACGACCGAAGACCGGCACCGCCACAGCAGCCGCCAGGAGCGTGGAGGTCAGCAGCCACTGCGTGCCGGCGGTCGAGCTGCCGAGATCGGCCTGGATCGTCCCCAGCACCGGCACGAGCAGCGTCTGCGTCAACGCGACGATCACGCCGCAGACCGCGATCACCGCCAACGCGGCGACCTGCTGCGAGGTCCAGCCGCCTGACGCGGCGGGGGCGGCGGCCGGGCCGCTCGGAGGTGTGACGGGTTCAGTGCGGGCCATTTCGATCTCCTGGCAGATTATGCCTACTGGCATAATATGCCACACTTATCTCGTGGCCTCCACCCCGCCTGCCGAACCGACCTCGTTGCGCGAGCGCAAGCGCGCCGCGGCGAAGGCGAGGGTCGTCGGCGTCGCGATCGCGCTGTTCGACCGGCACGGCTACAACGCCGTCTCCGTCGCGGACATCTGCGCGGCGGCCGACATCGCCGAGCGCAGCTTCTTCCGCTACTTCCCGGCGAAGGAGCACGTCCTGCTCGAGCCGATCCGCGCGACGGCCGACCGCATGCAGGCCGCGCTCGCCGCGGCTCCGCCCGAGCTGTCCGATCGCGACGTCCTCGACGGCGCGCTGCGCGACCTCGCCCGCTACATGCTCGCCGACTGGGAGCGGCTCGCCCCCTACTTCCGCGTCACGAGCGAGACGACCGCCGGCCGCTCCTCACCGCTCATCCAACTGGCCGACCGCGAACGCGCGATGGCCGACCAGCTCCACCGCCGCCACCACGACAGCGGCACCGCCGACTGGCGGACCCGCCTGCTCGTCGCCCGCGGCGTCGCCGCCTACCGCGTCTGGCTCGACGACCTCCGCACCACCACCGTCAGCGACCCGCTCGCCCACCTCGACCGCATCCTCGCCACCACGTCCCGCACGCACGTGGTCTTGAACACACGGCGACGGTAGCGTCTGTCGCTGATGACAGACATCGAGTCCGAGGAAGAGGCCCTCTACGTCGAGTCACCCGACAGCTTCGTCGCTGCCCGTGACGCGCTTGCCAAGCAGCTGCGCGTCGACGGCGACAGAGCCGGCGCCGCACGCGTGAGAGCTCTGCGCCGCCCGACGCGAGCAGCGTGGGCGATCAACCTCGCCGTCCGTCAGCACCCCGACGCGGCACAGGAGCTGACCGACGCGGCGGGGTGCCTCGGCGACGCCCAGCGCGAACTGCTCACCGGCGGCGATCCGTCGCACCTTCGCGAAGCCCAGGCCCGGGTCGACGCCGCCTGCGACACGCTCACCGCCGCCGTACCGGTGACCGATCCACCAACGCTCGAGAAGATCCGTCAGACGCTGCGCGCTGCCACCGTCGACGCCGACGCGCTCGCCGACGTCACGAGCGGGCGGCTGCTCCGCGAGCGGGTCGCCAGCGGCTTCGGCGACCTCGGTGGCTTTGTCCCTGCCCCACGTGAGGCGACGCCCCACGTCAGCGCACCGGGGAAGGTGGCGACCAGTGCTAGAGCGGTCGCGGCTGCGACGCGAACTGGGCGAGAGGCAGCGGAGCAGACCGCGGTGGAGGCGGCGGAGCGCGCCGCCAGAGACGCTGAGGAACGCGCTGCCCAGGAGGCCGAGGAACGCGCCGCCGCGGCGCGACGCGCGCGGATCTCGCAAGCTCGCGAGCAGGAGGAAGCCGCTGCGGCCGCCGCCGCGGACGCCCAACGCGCGCTGCATGACGCCGAGGCGGCCATGGCCGAGCGCCTCGCCGCGAGCGACGCCGCCGAGGCGCGCTTGGCCGATGCCGTCCAAGCGCGCGAGCAGGCCGAGCGGAACTAGCTGCGCGCGTTTGTGCCGCTACGCCCGCAGGACCACTTTCAACCGAACCCCGGCTTCCGCCTTGAGATGGCGGATCTGAGTGCCCTTGTGCCCCCCGGAAGTCCCGGCCCAGCGGCGTTTTCTTCGCGTCACCGGTGCGTCCGCTCTCGACGACGACCTGCTCGCTGAAGCTCAGCGCCTCACCGGCACGACCGAGAAGACTGCGCTCGTGCGCGAGGCGCTTGGCGCGCTGATCGAGCGCGAGAGCGCCCGCCGCCTCGCCCGCCTCGGCGGCAGCGAGCCCGCGCTCGAGGACGTCCGACGCCGGCGAAGCGAGCCACAGTGATCCTCGTCGATACCTCCGTCTGGATCCACTTCCTCCGTCACGGCGACGACACGCTCACCCGCCTGCTCGACCACAGCTCCGTCCTCTCTCACCCGTGCGTCATCGGCGAACTCGCGCTCGCCAACCTCCGCAACCGCGACGAGATCCTCGGCCTGCTGCGCGACCTCCCCCAGGCGGTCGTCGCCGAGCACGACGAGGTCTTTCGTCTGATCGCCGACCGCAGACTCCACGGCCACGGCATTGGCTACGTCGACGCCCAGCTCCTGGCTGCCGCCCGGCTCACCCCTGACGCGGTGCTGTGGACGAAGGACAAGCGCCTCTCCACGCTTGCAGAGCGCCTCGACGTCGCCTCGGAGAACCAGGGCCGCAGCCACACCCTGTTCCTCACCGGGCAACGAGAAAGCCCCGCATTTGCGGGGCTTTCTGGAGGTACCGCTACGGGGATTCGAACCCCGGTTTCCGCCGTGAGAGGGCGGAGCTGAGTGCCTCGGTGTTCCCGGATGTCCCGTGACTACGGCGATTCAGATGCGCTGCGGGCACGTCCGGGGGCGCTTGGACACGTGCTGGTGTGCACGGAATGTGCACGGTCACCGGCCAGTCCCCGCGGCGCCGAACTGAGCGGACTCCGGGATCTGCGGCGTCCCGCCGGTTGCCACCCGCGCTGGGACTCAGCGCGGAGGTGCCGCAGTTCCCCATGCCGACAGGCCGACGCATGAGAACGACGAGAATCGGCTTCTCGCAATCGACACTGTCACCGCGATCCTCATCCAATCAATCCGCTTGGACCTGCGGATCGCCAGTCGTCCGGAGGACGACTGGCGGCGATCTCGCTAGTCCGCGGCGCAGCTGCCCTGGTGCATGTCAGCCGTGCGACTGCCTCGTCTGCGGCCGGCCAGAACTCCTTGGAGCGGAGCTCTCAGAACCACCAAGCTCCAAGGAGGGCTGGACGACCGACCTGCCTGGAACGCGAGCTAGCGGCGCACCACCAGACTGATGGGCTTTGAGCGCGACGCTCTGATGGCGGGAGATCCGCCGTAGCTGAGCGTGAGCTTGTGCTTGCCCCGCGCGAGTTTGGGCAGCCGGAAGGTGAGGCTGCCCCGGTCGCGGGGACGGAGCGTCTTGACCGTGACGACCTTGTGGCCATCGAGGACGCGCAAGACGCCGGTCGGTCGCGCGATGCCACTGACGCGCACGCGAGCGACGGCGCCGACACGCATGCCAACCTTCGCTCTCGCTGCCTTCAGTCGCCAGCTGAGCGTTGCGGCGAGCTTGCGCACCGAGATCGGTCTCGCTGCGACCGTCGTCGAGATCAGACCTGCCTTGGAAGCGGTCACGTCGACGCTCAGCGTACGGCCGGCGTCAGCGATCGCGACGCGGTACGTCGCCTTGGTCGCTCCCGCGATCGGCTTTCCGTCGCGCTTCCACTGGTAGCCGAACGTGAGACCTTCGACGGTCCATACGCCGTTGGAGGTGCTCAGCGTGCGGCCCACCATCGCCGTGCCGCTGATGGTCGGCGGCATGGTCACGTTCGGGGCGCTCGGGCCGTTCGGAGCACCGCCACCGCCCTGTCTGTCAGCGGGAGCGACGAGCGCCGTCTGCTCAGATGTGGATCTGGCGTCCTGGTAGTCGGGGCCGGATGCGGTGACCGTGACCGCCATGCGATGGTCCGCGTCAGCAGATGTCAACGTGTAGGCGAGACCTGTTGCGCCAGGGATCGGCTGGCCGTCACGCAGCCACTGGTGCGCGAAGGAAAGATCCGTGACGTCCCAGATACCGTCTGTGGCGCGGAGCGTCTCGCCGACCTTGAGTGTGCCGGAGACAACCGGCGCGGAAGTCGCGGTGGGCGCGACCGGGCCGACAACCGTCGTCTCACCGTAGGGCGTCAGTCTCACGGGTCCGAGCAGGCCATAGTCCTGAACGTTCGTTCGGTTCGCGACGTTGTTGAGCGTCGAGGCGACCTTCACCTCGATCGTGTTCGCACCACCTCGCAAGAACGGCCCGATGTCGATGCGGGAGAGATCCTGCAGACTCACCGGCACGTCGTGGCCGTTGACCGTCAGCCGGACGGAGTCATTTGTCTCGCCGAGTGCGAGGTAGGCTCCATGACCGCCGGTCCAGGCGCTTTCGGGCAGGTCGACCGTTGTCGTGTAGGCGCCGATGCCCGACACGAAGTCAAGCGAGCTGTCACCGACGAGTCTGCGCCACGACGGCAGCGGATCCTCGCCGCTCGCGGCGACCTCAAACGTGCCGCGGTCGACCTTGTCGACCATCCAGTCATAGTCATCGGACGTCGGATCGGGCCCCGGCTGCCACGACTCCAGTCGCAGCGACCATCTGTTGAGCACCCGGGCGGCAGGCACGCCCTCGATCGCACCCGTGACCACCTTGCCGCTGGCGAGCGTCGCGCTGACCGGACCGTTCTGAGTCGAGCGCACACCGATCGTGCCGTTGTCACGCTCGACGGCATCGCCGTCGGCGGCGACGACATGATCCTTCGGCGTCGACGTCGAGCCCGGAGGCTCCGGAGCGACAGCGATCACCGCGACGTCTCGCGCGCCGATCGTCAGGGGCACCGTGACGCCCTGTGGTCCGGCCTCATAGCTTCCGAGGCCGACGATCTTGCCGCTCCAGGCGTCGAGGCGGAACGGCCGACCCTCGCCCTCGAAGGTCCAGACGTCAGTGATGGGAGCGTCGCTGTTGTTGTAGAGGTAGTAGTAGTCCACGCCGTCGGCGGCACGGCGGACGGTCAGCGTCGTGCTCGGCTGCGCCTTCTCGGCCGACGGTCTCACGCCGAGCGCGTGCAGCGCGGCGGCGGCGCCGCTCTCGTCCGCGACCTGCCCAGCGTTCCGTCCTTCGGCGATCAGCTCGCCGAGCCGGCCCATCGCCCGCGCCAGCGAGCGATCCTTGACACCTCCCGGATCCAGCCCGGCGGCACGCGACGGCAGCCCGCCGATCACGAGCAGGGGCATACCGTCCTCGACCAGCGAGACGATCCGGCGCGCGACGTCAGGGGCCATCGTCTCCTGTCTGTTGAGCACCAGCGCCCGGTAGCTGGAGTTGTCCGGGAAGAGTCGTCGACCGTCCCAGATCCGCCGGGCATCGGAGACCAGGTAGTCAGGGCTCAGGAACTCCATCGACAAGCCCGACTGGGCGAGCGGCCCATTGGGTCTGATCGTCGGCGCCTGAGGGCCCTGGAAGGTGCCGGCGCCGAAGACTTGGTTGTAGACGGCGAGGTCGTAGCGCGGGCTGCCCTGGCGAAGGACCAGGCTGAGACGAGCGACGTTGTCGTTGACAGCCTTGATGCCGCCCGATCCCCACACGGGCATGCGCGGGCCGAACGCCTCGGAGAAGCTGGAGGTGATTCCCTCCGGGCTCCACGCGTGGTAGCCCGGCCACTTGGCGATCGCGGACGTCTTGTAGTCGAAGCCGTGCCACATCTGCTGCGTCACGCCGCCGGCGAACGCTTGGTAGATCTGCTGGAGGGGCGACTGCTTGTCGGCCACCTGCGCGCGATAGGTCTGGCCGTTGGCGGCGCAGCACTCGTTGGACACGACGTCGGTCCCGGACATGTGGGCGCCGGTTGCGACGATCGTGTACGCGTGGGGGTCGTTGCCGAAACCGAGCGATTCGGCCTCCGGGTTGGAGACGACGCTGGAGGCCGCGGAGGTGTCGATCGGAAAGCTGCCGTAGAGCTGGAAGCGGCCACCGAGACCCTGCTTCTGCGCCCATCTCTGGATCGGCGAGACGAACCGCTCGATGAACAGGTCGCTCCAAGTCTGGCGGTAGTCCTCCCGGACTCGCTCGACGTCCAGGCCCTGGAAGGCGAACTGGTTCGCGGCTGACCCGGATGGTCTCGCCTGCTGGTTGGTTCCCGACAGCGCGGGCAGCAGCGGGGTCAGGTCGTATCCACGCCGCGCCTCCCATTCCTGGAGGAAGTCGCCGGTCCACTTCGGCGTGAACGGCATCTCGAGCGAATCCTCGAACAACGTCTGCAGACCGCCTCTGTTCTTCGCGATCGCGGCGCGAATCCGCGGCGTGAGAACGTTGGCGTCCCAGTAGTCGATCAGCGCTCTGGCGCCTCTGCCGCTGAGGTGATCAACGGGATAGTCCTGCGCCAAAGGCGAGAACGCGCCCTTCTGAAACGCGGGATCGTTGACCATCTGCTGGACGTAGACGACCCAGGTGCCCGGCGTCCGCCAGGCCAAGTCGTCAATCGTTCCGTCCGCCGCATCCTGAGTGACATCGATGGTCGCTCTCGGATCAAGCAGCTTCGGGGCCTCCGCGCATCTGTCAGCGCACTTGACAGCAAGCGCCGCGACCAGCGTCTTGCGCGCGTCGGAGGTGACGGGGTCGGTCAAGCCGTGCGCTCTCTGGAGCGGGGCCTCAAGTGCGATGCCTCTTCCTTGCGGCGCATCGACGACGACGTCCTCGCTCGCTCCGTGAGGCTTGTTCAGCGGTGTGACCTCGATCCCTTCGCCGAGATCCTGCACGGGCGCTCCGGCGGCAGCCGCTCTGGCGATCGGCGTCTCGAACTCGATCGTTCTGGCGTCACCGCCGACGCCGACTGTCTTGACCCGCAGAAGCTGTCCGTCGAGCAGGACGTAGCGGCCGACGGCGATCGTCGAGGCGCTCGCGACTCTGGCCGTCGCATCGCCGGCGTTCACGGGAGCAGCGAGCGTCGTCGGAGCGGCGGACGGGGCGCGCCCGATGCTCTTGACGGTCACCGTCTCCGCGTCTACTCCCGAGCCGACGACGACTCTCTGTCCGATGTTGAACTGCGTGAAGCGGCCGCCGCCGCTGTCCTGTCCGCCGCCGCCTGCCAGGTACGAGACGAAGATGCGGCTGTCACCGGCGGCGCTCGCCGTGAACGTGCGTCCGCAGCCCCACGAGCCGTCGCCGACCTGAGCGACTCTCGCGGTCTCGGCATCAACGCCTGTGCCGACCGTGATCGTGTCGCCCACGCTCAGCGAACGCGTGATGACGGGAAGGATCTGTGTCGCGCCCGCCTGCGCCGGCGCGCACAGCGCGGTGCTGAAGGTCACATTGGCGGTCGTCGGAAGCGCGCCATCGTAGGACGCGCCGTCCGTCAAGAGGGTGTAGCCGGTGACATAGCGCTTGCTGTTGGCCGCCGCGTTGATGGCACCCGGCATCGGCACGCTGATCGCGTCGGACCCGAGCCCCGACATCGTGTCGTCCAGGAGGAAGTCCTCCTCGGCGGCAGTCTCGTACATCTGCGTCAGACGCTGCATCCAGGCGTCGCTCATCCAGCCGTTCTGCTGCAATCCCTGGCCCGTGGTGTTTGCCAGACCGGGCACCGCGAACGGCGAGATCTCGGCACCTCCGGCGCCGGCCGCCTTCATCGCGCGAATCTCGGCCGACAGCTCCGCCGGATCGGTCGCACCGCGCGGCATCCACCAGCGGTACTTCGGACGGACCGCCATCGGCGGGTTCGCGAAACTCGCCTGGTCAAGCGTCGGTGTATCCACGAGCTTGACGTCGAACGCCGGTGCCGCGTGGGTGGACGGCGCCGGCCCGGCCGCCACGGCGACGAGCGCCGCGACCCCGATCAGGCTCCGACGTGCGCGCACGCCGGAGCGAGCGCGCCTCGCGTCGGGCGCGTCCATCACGATTCTCGTCACTCCTGCTCCTCCTGCTAGTGAGCTCCAGCGCCACCGACGATCCGCACCGCCCAGGGCGATGTGCGGGCGACCCGAGGGAAGGCGACGGGCGCGTTGGTGCTGCTCTCTCTCCACTCCTCGCCGCTCTCCGCGCCGAATGCGCGACCAACGACGACTATTGGGAGCTTATGGTCGTTACGGACGGGTTACATCCCGTGTTCGTGCAATACATTGCATAGACAACAGTGATGCGCACGCGGTGCGCTGCTGACTCACGAAGCGCGACGAGCCAGCGAGCTGTTGCCGATCGGCACAATCAGACAGCTTTCTTGCGTATCATCCCCGCGTGATGGCGACCGTGCGCGACCCCGCCGGTATTGAGTGGACGGTGGAGCGGCGATGGACGCCGTGGCGGGTTCGTCGGCGGTTCGACGCGACCCATCTCGACTTCGATGCTGCCGGCGTCGTCTTCTGGCTCGCCGCATGGCTGCTCATGCCCGTCGAGTACGTGGTCGCCTTCCTCTGCGGCGCCGTCCTGCACCTCTTCGACCGACCCTGGCGAGTGATCGCGACGAGCGCTAACCCGCCGCGCCAGCAGCTCACCTGGCGGGTCCGCGGCGGTCACGCGAGCCTCCGCGAGGTTGAGGAGATCGCCGCGCGGATCCGCGCCGGGGAGCCGCGCTTGTGGGAGAGCGCCGACGCTCGCCGGACGCTCTAGTCTCACCCCCGGTCCGACGTTTTCACCACCCCCCGCTCCAGCGCGTAGCCGACGACGTCGGACCGGCGGGCGCGGCCGAGCTTGCGTTGGATTCCGCGCGCGGTGTGACTCGACCGCCGCGGCCGGCTCGCCGGTGCGCACCCCTTCATGCGGCCGGCAGCGGCCGTCGCGCGATCTCGGCGGCCTCGGGCGCGGGCACGCCGAGCGAGCGCAGCACGCCTTCTGCGTGGTGTTGGTCGGCGTCGGGGCCGGTGGCCTCGTCGAGGACGGCGCGGATGGTTCCGAGCAGCGCGCCGCCTGTGCCGTAGACGGCGAGCGCGACGTCGGGGACCTCGAAGCGACCGGCGGCGACGCCGGCTTGGACGTCTCGGACGGCGCGCGGGCCCAGCGCGTGCATGAGCAGGCGGTGGGAGAGGTCGAGGCGGACGACGAGGTTGCCGAAGGTGGCGTCCTCGCGGGCGAGGCGGACGAAGTGACGGTGGGCGTACGCCACGATCTCGGCGGGATCTTCGAGATCCTGCGTGATCCGGTCGACGAGCGCTCCCTGCTGCTCGGCGAGCTCGGCGAGGATCGCCGAGACCAGCTGGTCCTTGTCGGTGAAGTGGTTGTAGAAGGAGCCGGCGCCGACGTCGGCGGTGTCGGTGATCTCGCTGATGCGGGTCGCGTCGACGCCCTGGGCGGCGAAGAGCGTGCGCGCCGCGTCGAGCAGGCGAGCGCGCGTCTGCGCCTTGCGGCGTTCGCCGCGGTTGACCCTGCCTTCCGGAGCGTCCGTCGACATGAACGAGAACCTTACAGTTCTGAGGATCGGCACATGATTGAGGATTTCTTCAGTTCTGGGTAGAGTCTCACTGCCGGGCGAGCACTGACTACCGGAGGAGATGCCGTGAGACTGCGCACCACCGCTGAAGGCTTGATCGCCGAGGACCCGAGGGGGGATCGATGGGTCCTCCTGCCCGACGAGCGTGACCTGCTGTCGTTCCTGGCCGAGGGCGGGGCGGCACGCGAGCGCGCCGCGGCGACACTCGCCGACGACGACGCGAAGGTGGTCGATCCGGCGGCGGCGGGGCTGCCGTTCCGGCCGCGGTCGCTGCGGGCGTTCATGTTGTGGGAGTCGCACGTGGTCGCCTCCAGCCGGATGCTCGTCAAGCACTTCTTCCCGCCGCCGGCGTGGAAGGCGGTCTCGGCCTTCGAGCGGGTGACGAGACGGCCGTTCCCGAAGCTGAAGCCCAATGGCCGCTTCTACGAGGCGCCGACCTTCTACGTCGCCAACCACACCTCGATCCTCGCCGACGGGCAGGAGATGTGGTGGCCGTCGCACACGAGAGCGCTCGACTTCGAGCTGGAGCTGGCCTGCGTGCTGGCGAGACCGATCGCCGACGCGACGCCGCGGGAGGCGCTGGAGGCCGTCGGCGGCTGGATGGTGCTCAACGACTGGACCGCGCGCGACGTGCAGGCCGACGACGCGCGTCGCAACGTCTTCGGGCCGGTGATCAAGGCGAAGTCGTTCGCGAACTCGCTCGGCAGCGACGTCGTGACCGCCGATGCCGTCCCGGACTGGACGCGCATGACCGGCCGCGTCCGCGTCGACGGCGAGGTGTGGTGCGAGGGCGCGACCGCCGGCCCCCAGCATGGCCTCGGCGAGATGCTCGCCTACGCCTCCGCGGGCGAGCGCCTCGACGCCGGCGACGTGATCTCGACCGGCACGATGCCGGGCTGCTGCGGCCTCGAGCTGGAGCGCTGGGTCCGACCCGGCCAGACGGTGCAGCTGGAGATCGACGGCATCGGCACGCTGACGAACCGGATCTCCACGAGCGCCACCCCGGTCTAGGAGCCACCGGTGGACTGCGACGTGCTGATCTGCGGCCTCGGCCCGGTCGGGCAGCTGCTGGCGCTGCTGCTCGGCGACCGCGGCGTCGCGACGATCGCGATCGACCGCGCGCCCGCGCCGTACACGCTGCCGCGCGCGGCCGTGATCGACGACGAGGTGCTGCGAATCATGCAGTCGGTCGGGCTCGATCGGGCGGTCCTCGCCGACGCCCAGGTGCAGCCGGGCGCGAGCATCGTGACCGCGGCGGGCCGGCCGGTCGAGGTCTTCCGCTCGCGCACCGGGCCGCTCGGCCACCCGCCGCTGGTCTCGATCAACCAGCCTTCGATGGAGCGCACCCTGCTCGCCGCGCTGGCGCAGCGTCCGTCGGTGGAGGTGCGGCGCGGCGTCGCGCTGGACGTCCTCGACCGTCGCTCTGATCGCGTCGAGGCGTTCGTGCGCCCGGCCGACGGCGGGCCGAGCGAGCTGATCCGCTGCCGCTGGCTGATCGGCTGCGACGGCGCCGGCAGCGCGGTGCGCGCACGGCTGCAGGTCCCGTTCGACGGCCGCACGGCGCCGCAGCGGTGGATCGTCGTCGACGCGCTCGTCGACCGTCCGCTGGCGAAGGTGCCGCACCCGCACTTCGTCGGCAGCGCCGCGCAGCAGGCGGTGACGCTGCCGATGTCGCCCGGCCGCCACCGCTGGGAGTGGATGCTGAAGCCTGGCGAAGACGCCGAGCCGCGCCTGCGGCCGGAGGCGATCGGCCGCGCGATCGCGCCATGGCTCGACGGCGAGACGGTCGAGATCGAGCGCGCGGTCGTCTACACCTTCCACACCCGCACCGCCAGCCGCTGGCGCGTCGGGCGGGTGCTGCTGGCCGGCGACGCCGCGCACGTGATGCCGCCCTTCGCCGGCCAGGGCTTCTCCTCCGGCGCCCGCGACGCCGCCAACCTCGCCTGGAAGCTCGCCGACGTGCTCGCCGGCGCGCCGGTCGCGCTGCTCGACAGCTACGAGGCCGAGCGCAAGCCGCACGTCGCCGCGATGCAGCGCCTGGCGACCACGATGGGCGGGCTCGTCCAGGCGACCGACCCGCGCATCGTCCGCGCTCGTGACGCGCTGCTGCACGCGATCGACGGCACCCGCCTTCAACGCTGGGCCGCGACCAACGTCAAGCCGCTGCCGACCTACGGCTCCGGAGCCTTCGCGCGGCGCCCGGCGCGCATCCCGAACCGCCGCACGGCCGGGACGCTGTTTCCCCAGTCGGACCGGCTCGACGACCGGCTGCCCCACGGATGGGCGGCCGTCGCCGTCGACGACCTCGCCGCATCGCTGCTGGCCGAGGAAGGACTGCCGGTGCACGACGCAGGCGCCGACGGCGCCTGGCTGCGAGACCGCGGCCTGACGTGGGCGCTGCTGCGCCCCGACCGCTTCGTCTTCGGCGCCGGTCGCGCCGAGCAGATCGGCCCCGTCTGCGCGGCCTGGCGAGCGCTCGCCGCACCGGTGGGAGCGGTCGCATGATCGCGCTGATCGGCGCCACGGGCCGCGTCGGCCGCCACGTCGCCGAACAGCTCGCGGCGGCGGAGGTCGAGGTCCGCGCGCTCGTGCGGCGTCCGGCCGAGGCCGGCCTGCCGGTGGCGTCGGTCGCCGCGGACCTGACCGACCCGCCGACCGTCCGTGCCGCCCTCGCCGGCGCCGTGCGGCTGCTGCTGGTCACGCCCGGCGGCCCTGCGCAGGAGCAGCTCGAAGCGACCGCGATCGACGCCGCGACCGCCGCCGGGGTCCGGCACATCGTGAAGATCTCCGGCGGGGCGCCGACGCTCGGTCCCAACGGCGTCACCCCCACCTCCGTCGGCCACTGGCGCAGCGAGCGGCGCATCGAGCGGACCGGCCTGGGCTTCACCTTCCTGCGCCCCTCGTTCTTCATGCAGAACCTGTTGGAGACCGTCGCACCGCTGGCGTCGCGCGGAGGGATCGTCGTCGACCCGTTCGGCGGCGCGCCGATCGCCATGGTCGACGTGCGCGACATCGCCGCCTGCGCCGCGGCGGCGCTGCTGAACCCGGCCCCCTCCGACCAGACATGGCAGCTGACCGGACCGCGACCGGTGACGCTCACTCGCCTCGCCGCGCTGCTCGGGTCTCGACACCGTTCGATCCCGCCACGGCTCGTCGGCCGCGCGCTCGCGCGCCGCGATGCCGATCCGCACGCCGTCGACCACGCGGTGCGCATGGCGGCGTACTTCGCCGCCGGCAGCGACGGCCATCCGACCGATCACGTTCGGCGTCTCACCGGCGCCGCGCCCCGCTCGATCGAGGCGTTCCTCGACGAGCACCGCGACCAGTTCGCGCCCGCGACGCCGCTGGCGCGGGCGCTTGCCCACCACGCCCCCAAGGAGACCCGCTGACGATGGTCACCCGCGTCGGACACATCGCCCTCCACGTCGCCGACCTCGACGCCGCCGTCGACTTCCAGCAGCAGGTGCTCGGCATGGTCGAGACCGACCGCCTCGCCGGTGTCAGCTACCTCACCTGCAACGACCGCCACCACGAGCTGATCCTGATCGAGGACCCGCACCGCCGCGGTTACGACCACCTCGCGCTCGAGGTCGCCGACGCCGGGATCCTGGAGACCGCCGGCAAGCGGATCGCCGCCGCGGGCGGCACGGTGCTCGGCGGCGTCTACGACGGCGAGCCGGGGATCGACCGCGCGCTGAAGGTCGCCTCGCCCGCCGGTCACGTCTACAAGCTCTTCTGCGGCATGCAGACCGTCGCACCGCCGCCGCCCGGCGACCGGCCGCTGAAGTTCGAGCACGTCTCCACCAAGGTCCTCAACCACCGTGCCGAGGAGCGCTTCCTCACCCGGGGGCTCGGCTTCCGCTGCTCCGACCGGATGGGCTTCCTCGCCTCCTGGTGGCACTGCGACGAGGACCACCACGGGATCGCGCTGACGCTCGCCCCGCGCGCCGAGCTCTCCCACTACGCGTACACGTTCGGAGACCTCGCCGCGCTCGGACGCGTCGCCGACCGCCTCAAGGCCGCGCGCCACCAGAAGTGCATCTGGGGGCCAAGCCGCCACGGCCCCGGCAACAACCACTTCCTCTACTTCCACGACCAGGACGGCGCGATGATCGAATGCTGCTCCGAGCTCGCCCAGATGCAGGCCGACCGCTACCAGCCCAGACGCTGGTCGATGCATCCCGGCACGATCAACCAATGGGGCGCTCCGCCCCCACCCCGCTTCCTGCTGACCGGCTTCCCGATCGCCCCACCCCAGCCAGGCCGACCCCCGTGGGCGGTCGGCGACGGCCGGCCGCCGGAGACGACGACCGCGACGGTGCGGGCATGACCGCGACCGAGCAGCTGCTGTGGCCGCGCGCCGACGGCCCCGACGACCTCGCCGCGATCGAACAGGTGCCGCTGGCACAGCGTGGCCTGCCCGCCACCACCCACGACCTGCTGCGCCGTGCCGCGACCTGCTGGCCCGACCGCCCGGCCGTCACCTTCCTGCCCGACGCCGAACGGTGGCAGCAGCCCTCGACGCGCACCTTCGCCCGGCTCCTGGACGACGTCGAGCGAGCTGCCAGCGCGCTCCGCGCGCTGCGCGTCGGACGCCAGACGCCGGTCGCGCTCGTGTCGGTCAACTGCGAGCAGATGCTGACCGCGCTGCTGGCCGCGGAGGTCGCCGGCATCGCCGCTCCGATCAACCCAGCGCTCAGATTCGAGCACGCCCACCCACTGTTGCGCCGACTGAACACGCCGGTCATCGTCGCGGCCGGACCAGAACTCGACCCCGACGCATGGGAGCTCGGTCGGCGCCTCGCCGCCGCGACGCCGTCAGCCGTCCTGCTCGCGCTGCGGCCGACCGCCGCGAGCGGCCCGCCGCCGCAGTTGGAGCCGGTTCACGACGCCTTCGTCGCATGGTTCGAGAAGGCCGTGGAGGACGCGGACGCCGCGCCCGCGGCGCTTCCTCCCGCGGCCGCCGAGGACCTCGCGAGCTGCCTGCACACCGGCGGAACGACCGGGACCCCCAAGCTCGCCGCCCGCACCCACCGCAACGAGATCACCAACGCCTGGATGGTCGCTGCGGCGACCTCGCTCGACGCTGACAGCAGCGCCTTCGCCGCGCTGCCGCTCTTCCACACCAACGCGCTGGTCGTCACGGTGCTGGCAGCACTGCTCAGAGGCCAGCACGTCGTCTGGGCCGGTCCACTCGGGTACCGCGACATCCCGCTCTACGGCGTCTTCTGGAGACTCGTCGAGCGCTATCGGATCGGCGCGATGTCGGCAGTCCCGACCGTCTACGCCGTGCTCGGGCAGGTTCCCGTCGACGCCGACATCAGCAGCCTGCGCTACCCCGTCGTCGGCGCCGCGCCACTGCCGCCCGCCGTCACCGAGGCATTTCGCGACCGCACCGGCCTCGACCTCTGCGAGGGCTACGGCCTCACCGAGGGCACCTGCGCCAGCGCCCGCAACTGGCCCGGCGCGATCCGCCCCGGCAGCGTCGGGCAGCGGATGCCCTACCAGCAGATCCGCGCCATCGAGATCGACGAGACCACTGGTCGGTGGCGCTTCCTGCCCGACGGCGAGATCGGCACGCTCGTCATCCGCGGCCCCAACGTCTTCGCCGGCTACCTGACCGACAGCCGCGACGGGCTCGTCGCCGACCCCGGCGAGAAGGTCCGCGACGGCTGGCTCGACACCGGCGACCGCGGCAGCGTCGCCGCCGACGGCTACGTCACCCTCGCCGGCCGCGTCAAGGACCTCATCATCCGCGGCGGCCACAACATCGATCCGGCGGCGATCGAAGACGTCCTGCTCGATCATCCCGCCGTCACTGCCGCGGCCGCCGTCGGCCGTCCCGACCCGCACGCCGGCGAGGTCCCGATCGCCTATGTCCAGCTCGCCGACGGCGCCTCGGTCACGACCGACGAGCTGCGCGCATGGGCCGCCACCCGCGTCCCCGAGCCCGCCGCGGTCCCCAAGCAGGTCGAAATCGTCGACGCGATCCCGCTCACGATCGTCGGCAAGCCCTTCAAGCCCGAGCTGCGCCGCCGTGCCGCCGAAGACGCGGCACGCGACGCGCTGCGCGGACGCACCGACGACGTCCACGCCCACCTCCACGACGGCGAGGTCGTCGTCGAGACCTCCGGCATCAGCGAGCGGGATGCCCACGAAGCCCTTTCCCCGTACTCCATCAGATGGCGGCTGAGATGATCGTCACGCCGAGCCGCCGGGCTCCGACCGCCGCTCCCGTCGTCGATGCGGACCTCTACAGCGACGACGTGCTCGCGGACTCCCGTGGCCTGTTCGCCCGCATCCGGCACGCGGGCCCGGTCGTCTGGCTTCCCCGCCATCGCATGTATGCCATCGGCCGCTTCGCAGATGTCCGCGCCGCCCTGCGCGACGACACGCACTTCCGCAGCGGTGACGGCGTCGCCGCCAACGCGCTCGTCAACAGACTGGGCAGGCACACGACCCTCAGCAGCGACGACGAGGTCCACACCGCTCGCCGCCGTGTGCTGATGCGATCGCTGGGCGCGAAGGCGGTCGCCGCGATCGAGGAACCGCTCGCGCACGAGGCCGCCGCCGTCGTCGGCGAGCTGCTCGGCCGCGCGTACTTCGACGCCGCGAGCGACTTCGCGAGCCGCCTGCCGACTCGCGTCGTCTCCGAGCTCGTCGGCGTCGACGGCAGCAGCGACAGACTGCTGCGCTGGGCCGCGGCGACCTTCGAAGTCCTCGGTCCGATCAACCGCCGCGGCCTCCGAGCCGTTCCACGCTCGCTCGGCCTCCTGCTCTACAGCCGCCGTCTGCGCCCCGGCGGCGTCGCCTCGGGCAGCTGGGCCGCATCGGTCTTCGACGCGCAGCGCGCCGGCGAGCTGACCTTTGAGGAAGCGAAGGCGCTCGTCATCGACTTCGTCGCGCCCTCGCTCGACACCACCATCCTCGCTTCCACCCATCTCCTGTGGACCCTCGCGCGGCACCCCGACGCCTGGACCGAGATCCGCGCCGACCCCGCGCTGACCCCCGCAGCCGTCGTCGAGAACGTCCGCATCGCATCACCGATCCGGGCTTTCACCCGCCAGCTCGCCGCCGACCACGAGATCGACGGCATCACGCTGCCCGCAGGCGCACGGGTCGCGCTCCTGTTCGGCGCGGCCAACCTCGACGAGACCCACTTCCCCGACCCCGAGCGCTTCGACCTCCACCGCTCCAACGGTCAGCACGTCGGCTGGGGCAACGGCCCGCACACCTGCGTCGGCATCCACCTCGCCAAGCTCGAGATGCGCCTCCTCCTCGACGCGATGGTCCCACGCGTCGATCGAATCGTCGCGGGCACCCCAGGCCGGCTCCGCAACAACACGCTCCAGGGCATCGATCGACTGCCCGTCCGCTTCGTCGCGTGATCCGACCGCGCCGGACTATGGCACTCAGCTACCTTGATCGGCGCCCTCGAGTGACGGTGCCCCACCCACCGACGCAGCGGATGCCGCGCCGGAAGCCTTACCTGCGACGCTCCCGTGCCGATCAGCGTGAGCCGGCATCGAGCCACCGCTCGCGTTCACCGCCGGCGACGAGGTGCTCGCACGATCCCCCGGCGGACGGTGCCGCCGTGGGAGTGACACGCGTCGAGGCCACCCCGAGCTCCGAGATGACCTGCTCGACCAGGGCCTCGGCGGGCGCGTCCGATGACAAGTAGATCAGCACTCCGGCGCCCTCGGCTTCGAGGCTTCTCATTGCCGCCTCAAGCCGTTCTCCACACGTGCAGCCACGCGCGTGAAACACATCTCCGGTGGTGCACGCCCGATGGACGTGGACGAGGACGCTCTCCTTGCCGTCGACCTGACCTTTGACCAAGGCGAGGTGCTCACCACCGTCCCCTGAGCGATAGCCCACTGCGCTGAACGTCCCGAAGCGCGTCGGCATCGCCGTCGAAACGACACGCTGGATGCGACGGTCGTGCAACCGGCGCAACGCGATGACGTCAGTGATCGTCACCACCTGAAGGCCGTGGCGCCTAGCGTACGCGCGGGACTCCAGCATCCCCGCCACCGCACCATCGTCATTCTGGACGCCGCAGATGGTTGCCGCCGGTCGACAGCCGGCCAGTCGCACCAAGTCGATCGACGCTTCGGTATGCGCGCAACGCTCGAGAACGCCGCCAGGGCGGCCGCGGAGTGGATGCACGCAACCGGCCATCACGATGTCGCTGCGCGTGCTCGAAGGGTCGATCGCAACCAGCATCGTGTGAGCTTGATCTGCGGCTGAGGCGCCGGTCGTCACTCCCTCACGTGCATCGATCGTCGCCATGAAGGCCGTGCCGCGGGCGTTCTCGTTCCTGCCGACCATCGGCTTCAGCTCGAGCTGCTCACACCGCTCAGAGGTCAGGGCGAGACAAATCATGCCGCCGGCTTCCCGCGTCATCGCGTTCACATGCTTGCCTGTCACGAACTCGGTGGCCATGACCAGGCAACTACCGTGCTCCGGTGACAGATCGTCCACGAGGACGACCATCCTCCCAAGGGCGATATCTCGCAACGCGTGCCGGACCGCAGTCTCGGCGGACGTGTCCCGCTCCAGGCTGGCTTCGCGCGTGATCGCGTGTGCGCTCATCCTCTCTATCCTCGTCGAGCGCGATCGGACCCACGCCAGGCACGCATCTAAGAAGCGTCGTCGGTGCTGTGCCGCGATATGGCATGCGGACCTTCGCTCCGACTCGCGGAAGGGCCGCGATGAACGCATCTCCACACTTTGTGCGAGCCCACAGTAGGCCCACTCCCCATCCGGGAGCACCATCCGCCTATGACCTCTACTGCTTCCCCATCGCGCGCGAACCCCGGCGCATCGGTGAATCCGAACGACGACGTCCGCACCTCGCCATTGATCCTCGGCCTCGGGGGGACTACGAGACCGGGCTCTTCCTCCGAGCGCGCGTTGCGCCTGGCACTCGGCGAAGCGAGAGCTCTTGGTGCGACGACCGAGATTCTGTCGGCTGTCGATCTCGCTCTGCCGCACTACGCGCCGGGACAGCATGAACTCACTCCACAAGCCAGGCGCATGCTCGACCTCATCATCCAGTGCGACGGGCTGATGATCGCAACCCCCGGCTTCCACGGCGGCCCCTCCGGGTTGCTCAAGAACGCCCTCGACTACACCGAGGAGCTGCGAGACGAACCTCGTCCGTACCTTGAAGGCCGCGCAGTGGGCTGCATCGTCTGCGCTGCAGGTTGGCAGGCGACGGCCACGACGCTCGCCGCCGTCCGCTCCACGGTTCACGCCCTCCGCGGCTGGCCGACACCTCTCGGCGTCACCATCAACTCTTCCGCGAGTAGCGACGCCGCCCCCGATCCCATTTCGGCAGCTGCGCCGCAGCTCGCACTCCTTGCTTACCAGGTGGTCTCATTTGCTCGCTGGCAGGCGGGGATCGGCTCCACCAGATAGCGAGCTGCGGTCGGCGCTGCACCTCGACCGCACGGACCGACGGATCGCTCAACCCGATCCGCCGGTTCCGGAGGCACGCCGCCGCGCCGCCGAGGCCCTCACGCACGCCCGCCGCGGCGAGCCCACCGCATCGACGATCCGGTCGTGATGACGCTCAGCCTCCGAGCGATGGCACACAGCGCAGGGCGACACGGAAGCCTCGACCGACGGCGTCCGAACATGAAACGCGACGAGTGCCCGCACGGTGGTCGTCGCCGGCGCGCCGCCGATCACGCTGCGACCGCCGACTAGTCTCCAGCGCTGCCCACGGGCCCCCGGGCGACGTCTCTCCCGGGCGGGCCCGCTCGCGCTCGTCCTGTCCGACCGCCGTGAGGCGATCGACGCCGCCCGCGTGACGCGGAGGTGGACGCTTTGCGTCACCGTCTCGCCGCCGACCCGCATGCGGACCGCGACGACATGCGCGCCGGCTCGGCCGGGTCCGGCCGATCGTCAGGCGCAGACGGATCGTGCGCGACCTCGGCAGACTCTCGCGGCGACCCCGAGACCGTGCGGCCGATAGCACGGTGCCGCCGCCGAAGGCGACGCAGAATTTCGTGGCGCGAGGCGATCGCAGCTTGTGCTCGGTATCGCCCTGCGTCAGGCCACCAGCAGTTGTTCGCTAAGGACGATGCCGCGGAGCATCGGCGACGACGCGAATTGCGGCGTCGCGGCGACCTCTTTCCTTGTCAGGCTGCGCCTGGGGAGAAACCGCCTCGTGCGGGATCCCTTCGTGTCGCGAGTTCCCACAAAGCCCACACGTTGCTTGATGTCGTGCATACAGGATGCTCACGATCGACGACATATCTGCAGTCTCTCCTAGGTGCGCGCTGCGATCAATATGAACCCCGTATGCCCGCGGCGTGCGACGACGCAGACGCTAAGCCCACCCACGTCGTCGCACGCGTCGCCACGATCTGAGGATCAGGCCACGAGGAGAACCGCCCTACGGACTCCGCAACCGTCCTCGCACGATGAGGGCGTCGATGACGACTGCCGCCACCAGAATGCCGCCTTCGACCTCCAACCGAACCTGGGTCGTCGCGTTGAGCAGCGCCAGTCCGTTTGCGATCGATCCGATGATCAGCGCGCCGAACAACGCCGCCCAGACTGACCCTCGCCCGCCGAAGAGGCTCGCCCCGCCGATGACCGCGGCCGCGACCGCCTCCAGCACGAGCGTGGAGTCGGCCGACTGCGCCGAGACGCCCAGCTGACGGGAAGCAGCAACGATTCCACCCACAGCCACCAGCGCACCGACCAGCATGAATGCGGTGAGCGTGACACGACTGACATGAATGCCAGCACGGCGTGCGGCCTCTGCGTTGCCACCGATCGCGTAGAGATGCGTTCCCCAGCGCGTTTGGGTCGTCACATACGAAAACACCACAAGAAGGACTGCCAGGATGGCGATCGGACCGGGCACGCCCTGATACGCGTTGAACATCGCGACGAGAGCGACACCTAATACCAGGACGGCGGCCACGGGCGCGCCCACGGACCTTCCAAGGTCCGCCGGCAGCCCTTCCCGAACTCGGCTCCGGTAACCCTGCCACCGGAGCGCCGCGACGAGCACCGCAAGCACGGCAGCGAGCGCATACCCCACCACGTCGGAGAGATAGTCGTTCGCGATCCCGGCAAGAGACGTGTCCGACAGCGGGACGATTCCTGTGTCAGCAGGAAGCACCTGAAGCAGAACCCCTTGCAGAGCCAGCGAGCCGCCCAACGTCACAATGAATGCCGGCGCGCCAAATGTCGTCACGATTCCGCCTTGAATCGCTCCCACTCCCGTGCCGACTGCGACACCGATGATGATGGCCGGTACGGCGGGCATCCCTGACTCCACCACCAGCTTTGCGGTAACCGCGCCGCACACCGCGCTCAAGACGGCGACCGAGAGGTCGATCTCCGCCAAGATCAGGACGAACACCAGCGCCAATGCGATGATCGCCGTCACGGCAATCTGCTGTGAGAGATTCGAGAGGTTGCGAGCAGTGAGAAACGCGTCAGACTGGGTGGCGAAGAACAGCCAGATCAGCGCCAACGTCGCCAGGACGGGAAGGAGGCGCCACTCGCCGCTCAGTTTCTCGGTCAGGTCACGCCGTCTCACGAGCTGACACCCCCAGTCGCTGCTCCGGTGATGTGTGCGATCAGCTCTTCGTGCGTGCAGCTCGCACCATCGAGTTCTGCGACGGTACGACCAAGGCGGAGCACGACCACACGGTCCGACACCTCTTTGACGTCTGCCAAGTCATGTGAAATGAGAAGCACTCCCCGGTTCTGGTCACGTACACGACGGATGAGATCGAGCACCTCTCTCCGCTGCGCGACGCCGAGGGCCGCGGTCGGCTCATCCAGCAGCACCAGCTGAGGATCCGTCAGGATCGACCGACAGACGGCCACCGACTGGCGCTGGCCGCCTGAAAGCTTGCCGATCGGAGTCCGCAGGCTCTTGAGCGTGACGATGTTGAGGCCGTCGAGTGCCGCGCGCGCTTGCTTCTCCATCTCGGCACGAGCAAGACGGCGACCAAAGAGGCCATACATGACCTTCTCTCGTCCCAGAAAGAGGTTCTGGACCGTGTCGAGGTTGTCGCAGAGAGCAAGGTCCTGATAGACCGTTTCGATGCCGAGGGCCGTTGCGTCGGTCGGATGGCGCAGATCCACTGGCTCTCCTCGCCACCGGATCTCTCCGTGATCCGGTGGGAGGTAGCCGGCGATGGTCTTCACCAACGTCGACTTCCCCGCCCCGTTGTCTCCGACAAGCGCAACGACCTCTCCGGCATCCACCGAGATCGACACCTCGTCAAGTGCGGTCACGCCGCCGAAGTGCTTGGTCGCAGAGCGAACTTCGAGAAGAGTCATGAGATCAGCGTCTGCAGAAGCTCGACGAGCGCGCCTCGCCCGTGCAAATCGTGGCTTTGTCGTAGATGCCGGTGTCAACGATCGTCTCTTGCACGTTGTCCGCGGTCACGAACGTGTTCGGCAGATATGCGGCGGGCACTGAGTCCGAGAATCTGCTGTCGAAGACACCGTTGATCGGTGGTCTCGGCGGTTCTTCGCCTCTGATGCCTGTGATCGCGAGCTCCGCGGCTGTTCTGGCCATCAGCGCGTAGTCCGCTGTCATGTCGGCGGCTTGCTTGCCGGCGAGCACGCGCTGGACTCCCTCGATCGTCGCGTCGTAGCCTCCATAGAGCTTGACTCTGTCGGCCACGCCGGCACGTGAGATGGCGGCCATCACACCGGTCCCGGTGCCGTCATTCATCACCAACGCCGCGTCGACGCCGTTGTTGGTCTTCGTCAGGCACTGCTCCATGTTTCGCTGCGCGTTGGCGGGGTCCCAGTCGATGGCGTCGCCTCTGCAGACGACACTGACTCTCCCATCCGCGATCACCGGATCGAGGTACTCGTCGAAGCCTTTCTTGAGCTCCTTGTAGAAGTCCTGGGCCGGGTCGCCGTACATCAGCGCCAGCCGAACCGGTCCTTCGGTTCTCGGGAGGTGCTCTACGAAGTATCTGGCTTGATCTTGGCCGATCTGGACGAAGGGCACCGACACGCGAGCGTAGAGCGGACCGCCGAACGCTTCCGGCGCGTATGAGATCACCGGCACTCTGGCAGCCGCTGCCTTGGCGAGGATCGCCGCAGCCTGGTTCCCATCAACCGAAGAGAGAATGATCGCTCTTGCGCCATTCGAGATGGCGTTCTCGGCCTGTGCGAGCTGCGTCGCGGTCGAGTTGTGCGAGTCGAGCGCCTGGAACTCGATCCCCGGCGCGAGCTTCTCGAACGCGTCCTTCATGTTCGGAGCGTCGATGTTGAGGTAGCGCTCAGCCTGCGCAGGTCCGGGCGTCAGGTAGTAGACCTTCCCGGAAACTTCGTCGCCTCCGCCTGCAGAGGTCGTTGCGTCAGAACCCGCCGTCCCGCTGTCGCCACACGCAGCGAACGAAAACGCGAGTACCGTCGCGGCGGTCGCGCCAAGCACACGGCACGCGACGCCCAGCGACCTGTTGCCGTTCTGTCTGCGCAGAACGGCGGAGTCTCTCTTGTTACGCCTTCCAGTGTCCACGCTTGCTCCTGTCCACGGCGAACCAATGATGATGACGACGCGAGTTTCACCCGACCGAGATGTGAACGCGATGCGACCAATGCACGAATCGCTAGCCGGCCCCTGTATGCGGGGATAGCCCTTCGGAACCGCCGGGTGGCCGTGAACGGCAGCGTGCCGGGGCTTCAGCATCGATGAAGATGCGACGTCGCGAATGTCGCGAATCACCGCGCGGTGGGAGGGTGCGCCCGAGACGACGCACGGACGTTCGCTGTCAGCAGGCGCATCCTGTCGCAAGTCGACCCCCGTCGCCGAGGGTCTGACAAGCGCGCCGATCCTCTCGCTGCGCTCAGCTGCCTGAGCTACGACGAACAGGCGCGGCGCCGCCGGCGACCGCTTCGCTGACGCAGGCGGCGCTTTCGGCGCTCGTGCGAGGCAGAACATTGCGTGCGGAGCACGCATCCGAATGTTCGACGGGGGATCGCTGCCGGCGGCCCCGCGGCCGCCTACCGACAGCCCAAAAGCCGCTGCTCGGCTGGCGGTCGTCGCCGCGTCACACAGCCGATCGGTCACACCGACTCGCGGTCCTCCACGACGGCGACCTTCGCGGCCATCGTCCGCTGAGCCACTTCGATCAGCACCCCGTCGCGAGCGGTCCGGGACGCCGTATCGCCAGCGTGGATCACCACGGTCGTCGTCGGAGCGACGATGATCGCGGGACCGGCAATCGTCGTGCCGATGGCGAGCTGGTCCATTTCGAAGACGGCCGTCGGACGCATCTCTCTTGCATCAGGTGAGTATGCGAGCGTCTCACCGGTCGGCACGATCGCCTCTGGACGGCATGCAACTGGGAAAGGCGCCGGCTCGACGACGCTCTCCCCTACCGCGGCGACGCGCCAGTGCAGGCATTCCACCGGCAATCCTGGCCGGTCGTACGCAAACTGTGCCCGGTGCTGTTCGTGAAACGTCGCCTCGAGCGCTGCGATCGACTCACGTGTGAGCACGGCATCGTCGGGAACGGGCACCGTGATCTCGTGAACCTGACCGGGATAGCGAGCGTCGACGCTGCGCTCCAGGCGGATCCGCTCTGGCGCGAACCCCTCTTCTTGCAGCGCGCACCCACCGGAACTCTCAAGATTCTCAAAGAGCGCGTTGAGTTTCGCGAGGTCCAGTTCGCTCGTCGTGCCGTGCATCGCCGCGACATAGTCGTGACGCACGTCAGTGACCGTCATGCCGAACGAACAGAGGACGGATGCCTGGACAGGGACGAAGACGCGTGTCATGCCGAGCGCACGCGCGAGCTCTGCGGCGTGCAAACCGCCCGCGCCGCCACCGCAGACGAGCGTGAAGCCTCGTGGATCTACCCCACGATCCACCGACATGGCACGGATCGCCCCGACCATGTTGGCGTTGACGACCCGGATGATCCCCGCGGCCGCGTCGACGGGACTGAGTTCAAGGCCGTCACCAACGTGCTCGCCCACCGCCGCAGCCGACAGATCGTCGCGCAGCTGCCGGCGGCCACCGAGGAACGCATCGGGCTGGATGTAGCCCAGCACGACGTTGGCATCTGTGACCGTCGGCTCGACACCGCCGCGGTCGTAGCAGGCGGGACCTGGAAGCGAACCTGCGCTTCGGGGACCGACCCGCAGGACGCCGCCGCCGTCAATCCACCCGATCGATCCGCCACCGGCGCCGATCGAGTGCACGTCGACGGCAGACACCCCGATCGGCTGATCCTCGACCTGGATTTCGCGACTCATCGCCGGGCGGCCCTCCCGGATCATGCAGACGTCAAGGCTCGTGCCGCCCATGTCGACGATGATCAGGTCGTCGCCGACTGTGTTCGTGAAGTGCTGCGCCGCAGCCGGTGCCGCCGCCGGACCAGAGTGAAGAATGTTCACTGGGACGCGCAGGATGTCGGGGATTCGCGCGCACCCTCCATTGATCTGCATGATGAGCGGCGTCGCTCTGAGCCCTGTCTCGACGAGCTGGTCCGCCAGCCGTCCGAGATAGTCGTGGATGCGCGGGAGGATGTAGGCGCTCATCGCCGCCGCCGACGTGCGCTCCCACTCCCGGATTTCTGGGAGCACGTCGCTGGAGCAGACGATGTGCACGTCTGGGAGTTCCTGCCGGAGGATCTCCGCTGCCCGTCTCTCGTGGTCGGGATAGAACATCGACCAGAGGAACGCTACGGCGATCGAGGTGACGCCAGCCCGACGGAACTTCGCGGCGGCAACGCGGACGGCTTCCTCGTCGAGCGCGACGACCTCGTTTCCATGCGCATCGTACCGCTCTGGCACCCCGACGCGAAGCCAACGGTCGACGAGCTCCTTCGGGCGCTCGAGGTGCAAGTTGAACCGCTCTGGCTTGTAGCCGTCCCGGGAGTAGAGGACGTCGCGGAATCCCTCCGTGCAGAGCAGCCCGAGGGTAGGTCCGTTGCGCTGGATCAGCATGTTGGTAGCCACGGTGGTCCCATGCACGAACAGCTCCGTGTCCGCCAACAGCCGACCAGCGTCGGTGTTCAGTTCGTCAGCCACTGCCGCGAGCCCGACGAGCACCGCACGCGCGGGGTCGTCGGGCGTGGAGTCTTCTTTCCACAGGAACAGCTCGCCGTCGTCCTTTGCGATGACGAAGTCGGTGAAGGTTCCACCGATGTCGATGCCGATGCGATATGCCACTTGGTCCCCGGTTCAGAGTCGTGGATTGAGGAAGTACTCGTCGCCCTCGCGCATGTTCTCGCCGAGCCACGTCGAGGCGTTGGCGTGCGTCGGTGAGACGACAGGACCGGGCGTCCGTCGCAGTTCATCGCGCTTGACGGTCGTGGCCTCGATGTCCACTACAGGATCTTCGTCGTCCGTGAGGATGACGCCGAACACCTCCGCTGCCGCGTGCCGGCTGACCACGCCGTCTCGGACGTCCCGCCGCACCTGGTCGGCGGCGCGTTCGTACGGCTGCCCCCAGCCGCCGCCGCCTGTGGAGACGCCGACGTAGAGCTCGCTCCGGCAGTCGACGGTGAACACCCCGTTGACGGAGATGAATCGACGCGCTCCGGTCGGGAGGTCATGGACGTATTGGCCGCCTCCGCAACCGGGAGTCCCGCCCATCGCACCATGCGGCGGATTCGCAGCCCCGTCACCGTGGGAGACGACGTACATGCGTTCATCGACAAGCGGTCGCACGACGCACCGGATCCCGGGTCCGCCCAGCCACTGACCGAAGCCCATCGACTCTGGCTCGATCTCGCACCGCTCGATCCGAACCGGGAACAACAGCTCGAGCTGCTCGATAGGAAGAATCTTCTCGCCGGCGGCGGCCGACGCGGTCACCCAATGAGGCCAGCCGTCCGCTCCCTTGGCCGCGGGTCCTCCGCCAGTGCCGTTGAACAGCATGAAACCCCATTCCGACGCACCGTCGGCTCCTTTGCCGGAGATCGTCTGGTTCCATCCGCAGCGTACGCCGCCGGCCGGGACGCGATCCGGCATCGCTGCCACCAGCGCACGACTGACGACCTCCTGCATCAGGTCAGACGGAACGGTCGTCCCGACGCTGGTCGATGCCGGGAATCTCGCGTTGCAGATCGTGCCCTCGGGCGCGAACACGTCAATGTGCGAGAGGACACCGTGATTGTGGGGGATGTCCGAGGCGATGTAGTGGAGGAACGGAACGCGCGCCGCGGCCTGGGAGGTCGCGAACGACCCGTTGGTTCCGCCGCGCGCCTGAGGCCCGCTCCCCGTGTAGTCGACGTGTGCCCGGTCCCCGTCGATGGTGACCGCCACCTTGACCGGGATGTGCTCCGCATCCAGCCCGTCAGAGTCGACCCATCCCTCGGCCGTATAACGACCATCGGGCATCGAAAGGAACTCCTGCGCCGCCCGTCGGCTCGAGTAGCTGATCATCTCCTCGACGTACGCGAGCACGACCTCGGTGCCGTACTCATCGCAGAGTTCCCTAAGGCGCTGGCGGCCCTTTTCGATCGACCCCGTCAACGCCCGAAGGTCGCCCTCGATCAGCTCCGCGTAGCGCAGGTTGGAGAGCAGCAGCCGCAACAGGTCGTCGCGCATCGTCCCCCGCTCGACGAGTCGCGTCGGCGGGATCGTGATGCCTTCCTGATAGACGTTGAGGGCGGACGGAGCGACGGAGCTGGGGACGAAAGCCCCTGTGTCCATCTGATGGGCGCTGGTGACCGACCAGAACACCAGCTTGCCATCCGCGAAAACCGGCGCCGCGGTGACGTAGTCGCCGACATGCGTGTTGCCGGAGTACGGGTCGTTGCACAGGAACACGTCGCCGTCGTGGACGTCGCCTTCGAAGGCATCAGCGATTTCCCCGACGACGAAATGCATCGCCGATGTCATGATCGGGAGTGCCTCGTGCATCGAGACCTGACGCGGGACCGCGTCGTAGATCGCGCACGAGTAGTCGTGTGCGAGTGCGAGGATCGTGGTCCAAGCCGACTTCTCGACCACGCGTGTCATCTCAGTCACGATCGCGTTGAAACGGCTCATGATCACGCTGAGGGTGATCGGGTCGACCTCGGAACCCATGGGCGCGCTGGACGATGGCGGTGCGTCGATCTGACTCATCCGACAGGGCACCCGGGCCATGCGAGAAGGCCTCTCCTCGAAGTCACGAAAGTCTTCATCTGCTCTCCGGATCAGAGTCGTGGATTGGCAGTGCTCGTCGCCCGCGCGCGAACTCGTTCCGTCCAGCGCGGTGCGGCCAGTTTCTCCTCACCGGCTTGCCCGCTGCCACGCCCCACCGAACAAAACGCCGCTCCGCATCTAGCAGCCGATACAAACGGCGTTCCAAGCCGCTGCGCGCGCACCCTCGTCGGACTTTCCCGAGCGAAACGTGCCGACCAGCCGGGAAGCACAAACCTCGCTGATCGTTCATATCCGGATCCCCCCAGCCGCGTCGCGCCCGGTGTTAGCTTCGCGCGCATGACCACCGAAACGCAGTCCACTGGCTCACGCCAGACCGCCGAAGCGACCGCCGGTCCGGGATACGCCTACGTCGACGGTCGCTATTGCCCGATCGACGAGGCGAAGATGCCGTTGATGGACTGGGGCATCCTTCGGTCCGACGCCACCTACGACGTGCTGAAGGTCAACCAGCTTCGGTTCTTCCGAATCGACGATCATCTCGCTCGCTTCAGGAGATCGTGCGACCGACTGGGATTCAGACTCTCCGAGACATGGCCACAGGTCCGCGCGATCCTCGGGGAGGTGGTGGCTCGCTCAGGGCTCGAGACCTGCGCCGTGTACGTCATCGCGACCCGAGGCGTCCCGCCGTTGGGGATGTCGCGCGACCCTCGTCATGCCCGCAACCGCTTGTACGCGATGGCTGTGCCGATGCCGGTCTTCGTGCAACCCGGGGAAGAAGATCGTGCGCTGGCTGCCACGGTCGGTCCCAAGCGGCGCATCGATCCGTCCTCGGTGGACCCGACGATCAAGAACTTCCACTGGCAGGACCTGGTGCAGAGTCTGCGTGACGCTCAGCAGCAGAACGCCGACACCACCATCTTGCTCGACATGAAGGGCGATGTCACCGAAGGCCCTGGCTTCAACGTCTTCATCGTGGAGAACGGAAAGCTGCTCACGCCGGCCTCCGGCGTCCTCGAAGGAATCACGCGGATGACCGTCATCGACATCGCGCACGAGCTCAACATCCCGTGCGCGGCGACGACCGTCACTCTGTCAGCGCTCCGCAGCGCTGACGAGATCTTCGGCTCCAGTACCGCCGGCGGCATCATTCCGCTGGGCGTCCTGGACGGCGCCCCGGTCGGCGACGGACGTCCCGGACCGCTCACCCGGCAGATGCAGGAGAAGCTGGCCGAGTACCAGCGCTCGCCGAGGTTCACGTCCAGCGTGGACGAGGTTCGAGGCAGCTGAGCGCCGGGTCGATCCAGCTGCGTCGCGCAGCGCGCGGCCGGAGTCGCTTCCGGCCGCGCTCGACACGCTCGCGCGCGGTTGACACGACCCACGTCGATTCGGCCCGGTCGACCCCGTCGGGCGCAGCGCAGTCTCGTGCGATCCGGACCCGGGCGGTCATACCCGCGCCGGTGAATTGGACGCGGACGAACGAACCTCGCGACCGTTGCGAATGTGTTTCAAGCGCCCTCCGCGCTGCAGCCGACTACCGCCCAGCGCTGGCAGTCAGAGGCGCGCACTCAAGGCGCGCGCCGACAGCCGCCGGCGAGGACGGCGTCTGCCTTCCTCGCCGAGGCGTCGGGTTCCGCCCGGGTCACGTGGCCGCCGCCGCCGAGCGATGTCAGGTCGCCTGAGCGCGTTGCACGAGGCGAGGCGATGACGGACAGGGTCGTCGCCGGGGTGTGGCTATGCGGCGGCCGTGGCGCGTGCGCCGACGTCCGCGACCCGGGGGATGACCTCGGTGCCCAGCAGCTCGATGCTGTGCCGGTACGGCTCGGGGTCCGCGCTGTAGTCAAACGTGACCGTTACGATCTCGCCGACGCCACCGAGTTCATCGTTGAGCTTCGCCACCTTCCCCGCAACAGTGTCCGGCGAGCCGACGAGCCAGAAGTTGTCGACCATCCACTCGATCGTGAGGTCCTCGACCTCCATTCCGGGGTCGACCAGGAGGCTTCCCAGCGCGTACGGTCTCTGGAAGCCGCGGGCGCGAACCGACTTGAACGTCGGCAGAATGTGCCGCTCCCACGTCTCGCCCATCGCGCCGTCCAGGACGAGGCGCCGCGCCTCTTCGTCAGTATCCGCAACGAAGACGTCTCGAATGACCCGCCAGTTCGCGCGGTCTGGCGTGTATCCGTTGTCGCGGGCGGTCGCGGCGTAGTGATCCCACTGCTGCCGCAGCACGTCGACGCTCACCTGCTGGCTCATGGGCGAGTAGCCGCGCTTCCCCGCCTCTGTGAACGTGGGCGACTGCGCCTGCATGCCGGTCAGGACCACCTCGGGACGCGGGCGCTGAAGCGGCTTGAGATGCGGCCCCGCCCACTGGGTCGTGAAGGCAGGCATGTCGACAGTCCAATACTGACCCTCGATACGGAACGGAGGTTCCTTCATCCAGATCGCCTCGATGATGTCGAGCGCCTCGATCATCATCTTCGGGTTCTCCTTGGCGGTGGAGAACAGCTGCGCGTCGGTCGGAAAGGAACCAGGCGCGAATCCGGCGATGTACCGGCCGCCGGTCATGTGGTCGAGCCACATCAGTCGGTGTGCCAAGTTGGCCGGATTGTGGTAAGGCAAGAGGTGAGCCGCGGCGCCGAGCTTGATGCGGCTCGTCCGCTGCGAGGCCGCGGCAATCATCAGCTCCGGCGACGGGCTTGGCTCGTGACCGATCGTGTAGTGCTCGGCGAAGAACGCGCCGGTCAGACCGTACTCATCTGCCCAGGACGCGAGCTTCAGATCCCAGTCGATGACCTCAGCCGCAGTTCGCCGTCCTTCGGTGTAGGCGAGAACGTACGGCACCATGAACATTGAGAAATCCATGTATCCCCTCCAGCTGTCGGATTTGGAGGCCCAGTTCCGATCCCTCGCGGATCGGTGGACGCATCGACAGCATCGCGACGGACGGGCGGCATCGCGATTAGTCCCGACGCAAGAGAACCGGCACTTCGTTGTCCGCCGACACAGCCCGGCGCATGACGCATCGGGCTCCACCTCCGGCCGACGCGCCCGGCCCGCAAGCCAGGACGCTCCCCCGGGGCTACTAGTCGCGGCGCTCAGCAGTTCGGGTGAGTGCCAGCGCGCGGAGTGCGAGCCACAGCTCACTGATGTCGGCCGTAGAACGCAACGAGCGTCCTGTGAGTTCCTGCACACGGGCAAGTCGGTAGTTCACCGTCTGGTTGTGAACGAAGAGCTCGGCCGCTGCCCGTTTCGGCGATCGATCGCACTCCAGGTAGGTGTGAAGCGTCTTGACCAGTTCGCCGTCGTGCTCGGAGTCGTAGTCGATCAACGGTCCAAGTATGCGCTCGACCGCCTGCTCTGACTCAGCCAGCGTTCGCGGGAGGAAGCTGTGGCCCTCATCTCCGTAGGCCGCCACGCCGGCGACGCCTGGACGCAAGGTCTCGAGCGCCCATCGCGCCTGGCGGCTTGCATCGCCTAGCGCGGTCGCGACCAGAAAGGGCTCGCTGATCCCCGCCCGGAACGCGAGCTTCGCGCTGAGCATGCGCAGATCTTCGAGTCGTTCCTCCTCGGCCGCGATGAGCATGACGTGCACCCAACCCATCTGCATCACGATGTGCGGAACACGGCGGATCGCCCAGTATCGGTCGATTCGTTCAGCCGTCTCTGGCGGTGCGCCGACGGCGACGCAGATGCACGGCAGTTCGAGACCCATCTCCCGGACGCCGGCAGTGAAGGCGGTCGGCTCCAGCCGCCCTTGAAGCGCCTCCGACATCAGCGCCGAACCAGCTCGCCACTCCTTGTCGAACAACGCCTCGACATGTGCGATCTCCAACGCACAGGCCGCACCGACATGCTGCAGGAGCGCAAGTCGGGGGGTAACCCCCGATGAGACATCAGCGAAGAGAAATGCCGGACGGTTGCTGGGGATCGGCAGCGCGAGCGCGACCGTATCGTCGATCTCCAGTTTGATGGAGAGAGGAGGCGTGCCGCCACCCCGCTCCGCCAACGCCTTCGTCAGAGCGCGTCCCCAACTCGGAGGCGGAGCCTGCGTCCGCGGCAGCAGGGGCTCCCATGCATCTGGATCAACGACGTACAGCTCGCATCCCACGACGTCCATCAGGTCATCGAGGAACTCCAGCGATGTGCGGAAGGCGAGCAGCCCGATCCGAACGACGTCGTGAACACGCATGATGGAACTCAGAACCCGTCCCTCGCGCGACTGGTTGGCGCGTGCGACAAAGCGGATGATGCTCGCCCATGACGTGCCAGCGTCCGTCTTTATGATCGGGAAGTTCCGGCGAACCGCGGCGTCGAGCATCTCATCGCTCAGGGGCGGGCACCGTTCGTCGCTCACCACGAGACCGCTCATCCCGGCCGCCGCCAACCGCTCGACGAACTTCTCCTGCGCCGGCGGATCGCGTGGGATCACCCACCCTGATGTGAGCACGATGTCGCCGGGATCAACCCAATCCCATGGTCGCTCGCTATCTGCGACATAGGCCCACGAAACGGCGCGATCGAGCCCCCGATGCCCTGTGAGGACCTCGAACGCCAGGTGCGGCTGCGCCACGATCTCAGCGACCGTGACCCCGGTGGCGGACTGTGTCGTCACGGGTTCTCTCGACTCCCTTTCATCGGTCGATACAGCTCCGACGAATGAACCGTCCCGCAAGGCACCAGCGACCGCACCTAGCCTCGACGCACACCAGCATGCCAATCACTGTATCCGGACACAGTCCCTCGGCAGAACATGGCGCACTAGCCTGCGCGCCATGCCCAGAGTGGACGTTGCGGTGGTCGGCGGCGGCATCGTGGGGCTCGCCGTCGCCCGCGAGTTGGCACGCCGAGATCATCGACGCAGCAGGTCGAGCGCGCCGCACGGTGAAGCGCGACCCGGCCTCGAGGCGTGCCTCCGTGTCGTGCGCGCCCCGCGGATCAGACGTTCATCGCGACGTATTTCGGCTCCAAGAACTCCTCGATCCCCCAGCGACCGCCCTCCCGGCCGAGGCCTGACTGCTTGACCCCGCCGAACGGCGCGGCCACGTTCGAGACGACGCCTTGGTTGAGGCCGACCATCCCGGTTTGAAGGTGTTCGCAGACTCGCATCGCCCGCGTCATGTCTTTGGTGAACACATAGGCCACGAGACCAAACTCTGTGTCGTTGGCGGCAGCGATCGCCTCCTCCTCGGACGTGAAGGAGCTGATCGGCGCCACCGGTCCGAAGATCTCTTCCTTCAGCAGACGGGCATGCTCTGGAACGTTCGCCAACACCGTCGGCTCGAAGAAGTAGCCGCGACCGTCCGGGATCTTCCCCCCTACGATCGCTTCGCCGCCCTTGGCCACCGCGTCCCCGACCAGGTCGTTGACCTTCCGCTGCTGCGAGTCATCGATCAGCGGTCCCACGTCGACATCCACATCGGTGCCACGCCCGAGCCTGAGACCGCGCATCCTCGCGGCGAGCATCGTCGTGAACTGCTCGACCATTGGTTCCGCGACGTAGAAGCGGTTGGCAGCCACGCAAGCTTGCCCGATGTTGCGCATCTTGGCGAGCAGCGCCCCTTCGACGGCGGTATCCAGGTCCGCGTCGTCGAAGACGAGGAAAGGCGCGTTCCCGCCGAGTTCCATCGACACGTTCAAGACGTTCGAAGCGGCTTGCGCGATCAACGTCCGCCCGACCGCGGTGGATCCGGTGAATGAGAGTTTTCGGGCCCGCCCATCCAGGATCACGGGCTCCATGGTCGCTCCGGCCGATTTCGCAAGGACAAGGTTCAGAACGCCTGGCGGCAAGCCTGCCTGTTCGAAGATCTGCGTCAGCGCCAGCGCACACAGTGGCGTCTGCGCAGCCGGTTTCCAGATCATGGTGCAGCCGGCTGCGATCGCGGGACCCACCTTGCGGGTGCCCATCGCCATCGGGAAGTTCCACGGAGTGATGAGGATCGCGGGTCCGACCGGTTGCTGCATCACGAGCACGCGGCCGGTCCCACTGACGGAAGCGCCGTAGTGACCCGAGATACGACTGGCCTCGGCAGCGTAGTAACGCAAGAAGTCCGCCGCGTAGGTGATCTCGGTCCGTGCCTCGTCCAGCGGCTTGCCCATCTCAAGCGTCATCAGAAGCGCGAGGTCCTCAGCACGTTCCTTCATCGCTTCATATGCCTTGCGAAGGATCTCGCCGCGAGCCATCGGCGCCATCGCGGCGAATTGGCTTTGCGCGGCACAGGCCGCATCGAGGGCAGCGAGCGCGTCGTCCTGGTCGCCTGAAGCTACGTCGACCAGCGGCTCCTCCGTGGCCGGATCCTCAACGCAGATGGTCTCGCCGTGACGGCCGTCGACCCATTCGCCGCCGATGTGAAGCTGCGTCGGAATCGAATCGAGGACCCGACGCTCGTCGCTTGCTGTTCCCATTGCTGCTCTCCTAGCCGATGCCGCCCCGGAGCGTCTCGCCATGACTGCACGACGCGCGGGACGGCACGTTTGAAATCAGTTGTCCTTCACTCGTCCAGGAAGCGGCGACCTAAAGGCCGCGTAGGTCACGGATCATCGCGTTCGCGCGACGTCACGCGAGGTACGCGGAAGGATCCGCTGAATGTCAGCGGCCGTGAAGGAGCCGGAGCGAAGTCTCTCCGGCAGCCAGGTCAAGTCCGCAGTAGTGCCGCGCACCGTCATGTACTCCAAGCCGACGTAGCCGTTGTAGCCGAGTCGCGTGAGAGCAGTGAAGAGGGCCGGGAAGTCGATGCGTCCGCTTCCGGGGTATTGAGCTCCGGGATAGTCGGCTATCTGGACATGGCGAATCAGCCCACCCGCACGCTGAACGCGCGCGGGCAGATAGCCTTCCGCACCTTCGACGTGGTAGGCGTCGAACTGGAGTCCGACGTTCTCACGCGCTACCTCCCGTATGAACGCGATCGCGGTGTCGACGTGTTGGATCAGTGCCGGACCGGCATCGCGACGGTTCAACGGTTGGATCAAGATCGTTGCGCCCTGGGCGGCCGCGAGGTCGGCGACCCAGCGGACGTTCTCGACCGCCAGGCGCAGCTGGTCCGGACGCAGCTGCCCTGGCTGTTCGTTCCCCACGAGCACGTGAAGGCGATAGCAGCCCAAGGTCTCGGCGACCTCGAGCCCCTTCGGCGCGACTTCGCGAAACTCGTGAGCCCGCTCCAGGTCGCTGAGGACGCCCCAGTCGCCCTCGGCCAGCGCCCCCCCATAGAGGCCGAGGACCGCAAGGCGGAGATTTGCGTCACGAACCGCGTCGACATACGTGTCGAGGTCGACGTCTTCTGGCCACCACGACTCGACTGCGGAGAAGCCGGCCTCGGCGGCAAGCGCGAATCGGTCGGGCAAGGGAACCTCGGTGTACAGCGTGCTGACACTCAAGCTGAATCTCATGGCACGTGTACCGAACCGACTGACCTGACTTGTCGTCGCCGGCCTTGCCTCGCGACCTCCTCCACTTGCGCGATGCGCATCGTCGAGTCCTCTGCCTCGGGCCTAGAGGATGAGCTCGAGCTGGGGAGCAGGCCCGGCAGCGATGCCCACCGGCTGGAGGCGCTGATCGAGGCCTCCCCCGTCGAAGGCCGTGGCGACCGTCTCCACGCTGAACTCATCCAGTTCGACACCCGGAGTGACGATGTACGGGTGCGTGAGCAGCGTCACCTGCCCCGTCATGACTCGTACGACCTGGCCACTCAGCTTGCGAGAGGCGTCGCTGAGGAGGTAGACGACCACGGCAGCGTTGTCCGCTTTGCTCGGGTGGCTCTTGATATGGGGCTCGGCGTCATACCCGAGCTGGCGGACCATCTCCTCGTTCTGCCCGGACCAGGCATTCGGAGAGAGCGCGTTGACGCGTACGTGGTGATCCTCGAGATCGCGCGCCCACCCATACGTCAGCGAGGCGACCGCTCCCTTCGAGGCCCCATACGGGCCATACATCGTCTGACCGCACTGCGAGCCCGAGCTGACGTTCACGATCGATCCCGCCGAGCCCGCTTCCACCATGGTGCGTGCTGCGTGGATGCCGGGATAGAGCGTCCCGACCACGTTGACGTCGATGACATTCCGCGCGCCGGCGTCAGCCTCGTGAACCGGGCAGAGTCTGCCGAGGATGCCGGCGTTGTTCACCAGACCGTCGATGCCGCCGAACTCTGACACGCATGCCTCGATCATCGAGCCGGCGGCCTCCCAATCGGAGACGTCGGCAGCGAACGCGATCGCACGTCCTCCGCTTCTGACGATGCGCTCGGCGACCGCTGCGGCTCTGTCTGGCTCGATGTCGTTGACGACGACCGCAGCGCCCGCGGCGGCGATCGCCTCCGCGTAGACGGAACCCAAGCCTGTTCCTGCGCCCGTGACTACGACGCGTCTTCCCTCAAGTGGCTGGCTCGACATGTGTGTCCCTTGTCCGTTCATCTTGGCGCGCGTAATTTCGCCTCTTCGACAGCAAGAGGCCATTGGAACCGGAGCAAACGTTCCCGCCCTCGGCTAGCGCGAGGTACAGCGGCGCCGACGGGGCCTGGCCACGGCATGGCGCTGCGAATCGGTCGGCAGCGTCGTCCCGCCGCGGGAGACCGACCCCTGATTGCGAACCAAAGGTCCTGCCTCGGCCTGTACCCGGAGAGTATTCCCAGTCGTCGGGCCGCCACGTAGAACTGCGCCAGATGACCGCTCCGACCGATGTCCCCGACGGCGGCTACGCACCGCTGCGACAGCTGCCGCCGCCGCTTGTCCTTCCCGGAGCTCGAAACCGCATTCGCCAGTCGTTCGTCGAGAGCGGGACGAAGATCGCCGTCATCGACGACGATCCCACCGGCACGCAAGTCGTCGCCGGCTTGCCGGTTATCACCAGCTGGACCGACGAGAATGTGGACTGGGCGCTGGCCGAGGCGGAAACGGCCTTCGTCGTATTGACGAACAGCCGCAGCCTCGATGCTGCCGACGCGGTCAAGTTGAACCTCGAGGTCGGCGAGCGGCTCGCGCGCCGCGGACGGGCTCACGGCATCGACGTCCGCTGCATTAGCCGCAGCGACTCGACACTCCGCGGCCACTTTCCCGACGAGGTCGACGCCTTGATCGAAGGGCTCTCACGGGGTGGTCAGCAGCTCGAAGGGATCCTCCTGGCACCGGCGTTCTTCGACGCGGGACGGATGACCGTCGACGACGTGCACTACGTGATGAGCAGCGACCGGTTGGTCCCAGTCGCCGAGACGGAGTTCGCGCGCGACGCCACGTTCGGCTTCACCTCCTCCAACCTTCGCGCCTGGGCGCAGGAACGAGGTGTCAACCCTGCGACGATCTCCAGCCTGGATCTGGCCACGATCCGTACAGGCGGCCCTGACGCGGTCGCCGGCCGCTTGATGCGACGGTCATCCGACGTGATCGTCGTCAACGCCGTGGAAGAGGCCGACCTCGACGTCGTCACGCTGGGCCTCCTAGCCGCCGAGCAGCGTGGCCTGCGCCTGGTCTACCGCACCGCGCCATCGTTCGTGGGTGCACGGCTCGGGCAGCAGCTGACGCCGCCCCTGACGACAGCGCAGATCCGTCCGCGCCAAGGCCCGGGACTCCTTGTCGTCGGTTCGCACACGGCAGTGACGACGCGCCAACTGGAGCACGTACGCCGTGTCCACGACATCCCGACCGTTGAGCTGCGCGTGGACCGCCTCGACGGAACCCGCCGCGAGATCGAGGCGTGCAGCGCCGCGCTTCGGAGTCTGCTCCAGCGTGGCGACGCGGCTCTCGTGACCAGCCGGATGGTGCGTCGTTCCGTCGTGGCGGGTCGAGATCTGGAGATCGCTCGGCTCGTCGCCGACGCGATCGTCGAGGTGGTGCGTTCCCTGCCGGCGGAGCAACCGCTCGGATGGATCGTGGCAAAGGGCGGAATCACCTCCAGCGACGTTGCGACACGAGGGTTGGGCGTAAGTCGTGCGCATGTGTTGGGGCAGGTGTTCCCCGGCCTCGTGTCGGTCTGGCGGCTCGCCGAGTCGAGCCGACGGTCCGAGATTCCGTACGTCGTCTTCCCCGGCAACGTCGGCGCTGACGACGCACTCTCGATCACCCTCGAAAGGATGAAGGGCGAATGACCGCACACCTGCCCATCGATGCTCTCCGCAAAGCCCGTGCCGAGCACCGAGCGCTCGCCGCGTTCAACGTGTACAACCTGGAGCAAGCGCGAGCTGTCTGCGACGCTGCGACAGTGGAGGGCGAGCCGGTCATCCTGCAGGCGGGTTCGAGTGCCTTCTCGTACGCAGGCCGGGAGCCGCTCGCCGCGCTCGCCCTGGCCTGTGCGCGGGAGTCGTCTGCCGATGTGGGCGTGCACCTCGACCATTCGCGTGATCTCGAAGAGGTCAAGCACTGCCTCAAGCTCGGCTACAGCTCGGTGATGTTCGACGGTTCGGCGCTTCCGCTCGAGGAGAACATTCGGCTCACGCGCGAAGCGGTTGCCGAAGCGCATGCGCGAGGCGCTTGGGTCGAGGCTGAACTGGCCGGGATCGCCGGCGACGAAGACAGCTCCCAGGAGGTGCAGGCGGACGGTCTGACAGATCCCGACACGGCGGCGGCATTTGTCAGCGCGACCGGTGTCGATGCGCTCGCGGTGGCAATCGGGAACGTCCACGGCATCCCAGCCAAGCCCGTTCAGCTCGATCTCGACCTGCTGGCGGCGATCTCGCGCCGAATCGACGTGCCGTTGGTGCTCCACGGAGCATCGGGGCTCCCTGACGACCAGTTGATCTCGGCGGTGGCCCTTGGGGTGGCGAAGATCAATGTCAACACGGAGCTTCGCCGCGCCCTGCGGGACGGCCTCGCCGAGGCGTCTCACCATCGCGATGATCTGCCCTCGCTGCTGGGTCCCGCGCAACGCGCAGTCCGCGCTGTCGCGCGAGAACGCATCCGGCTGTTCGCCCGGACGCATACTCGCTGAGCGCTTCGCGTCTCAGTCGAGCTGTGCGGCCCATGCGAGCCACTGTGCACATCGATCTCGATGCGATCGAGCGCAATTGCGCGACGATTCGCGCCGCGACAGGACCGCTCGTGGAACTGTGCGCGGTGGTCAAGGCGGACGCCTACGGTCATGGAGCGCCTGCAGTCGCCCACGCAGCGCTCGCCGGCGGGGCAAGCCGCCTCGCCGTCGCAACAGTCGACGAGGCCGAGGAGTTGCGGAATGCAGGAGTCACGGCACCAGTGCTGCTGCTCGGCCCGCTCACGAGTGATGAGATACCGCGTGCCCTGAGAGCCCGCGTGGAAGTCGTCGCCTGGCGAGCCGAGTTCCTGGAGACCGTGCTGGGGCTCCGCTCGGTGTCCGCGGAGCCGCTCGCCATCCACGTCAAGCTTGACGTCGGGATGGGACGCCTGGGCGTTCGCGAGGCCGACGCTCTCGAGGCGCTGGCACGACAGATCGTCGCCACCCCTGCTCTGCGGTTGGCTGGAGCCATGACTCACCTTCCCTGCGCCGACGAAGATCCCGAGCGGTCGCGGGCTCAGGTTCGGGCGTTTCGCACCTTCGGGGCACGACTGAAGTCGTTCGCGCCCGATGTGGTTCTCCACGCCGCGAACAGTGCGGCGACGCTGTCGCTTCACGAGAGCCGACTCGACATGGTGCGCTGCGGCGTTGCGCTGTACGGCCTCGACCCATTCGGCCGCGACCCTGCGCACCATGGACTTCGTCCCGCGCTTGAACTCTGCTCCTACGTGGCGGCGCTGAAGCCGATCGCACCAGGCGAAAGCGTCGGCTACGGCGGCCAGTTCGTCGCAGCCGAGCCAGGATGGATAGCTACCATCCCGATCGGCTATGGCGACGGTTGGCGGCGAGCCTTCTCCGGCCGAACCGATGTACTGATCGCCGGCTGCCGGTACCCCATCGTAGGACGCGTAAGCATGGACAGCCTCACTGTCGACGTCGGCCCGGGGACGCCCCGTATCGCCGAGGGGGACAAAGCGGTTCTGCTCGGCGCCGACGGCGACGAACGCATCAGCGCCGAAGAACTCGCACGTCGCGTCGACACGATCAACTACGAGATCACGACCGCGCTGTCACGGCGTCCGACCCGCAACTATCACCGTGGCTTGATCGACGTCGTCTGACTGCTCGCGACGCCTGATTCTCCGAACCGCAGCACCTGCGGCCCCGACAAGCGTCACGCCACCTCGACGAGCAGGCGATCGCCTTCCAGAACCGAGAGACGGTCTCCAGGGTTGATGACGATGGTTGTTGTCGGGGACTGGATGATCGCATGGCCCTCGATCATCGCTCCTGACACGAGCGCGGGGGCCGAGTACACGGGGGTCTCGACCATCTCCTCGAACTCGGGGAAATACGCCTGCCGCGTTCCCACCCTTGCTGCGGCAGCGGCAAGCATCGGATCGACAGCGGACTCGATCGTGGACGTACGGACGATCTCCGGCGTCAGCGCGATGGCGGTGACTCGCCAGTGCAGGAACTCCACCGGCACGTCCTCGAGCGCGTACGTGAAATGCGACGCATGCGTGCGGTGAAAGCTTGCGACGATCGCATCGAGATCCGCTGCGCCGTATCGCTTCGCTGAAGGAATCGGGATCGTCAGCTCGTGCACCTGCTTGCGGTAGCGCGCGTCGACCATTCGCTCAAGCACGATCTGTTCTGGACGAAAGCCGTCGTCGAGGAGGCGCTGGCGAGCTTCGCCTTCCAATCCGGCGAACAGCTGGTCAATCCGCGAGAGATCGACATTCGAGGACAGGGCATGGAGCGGCGCGATGTGGTCGTGGCGAACGTCGGTGACCGTCATGCCGAAGGCGCAGAACGTGGACGCCTCCGGCGGGATGAGCACATGGCGCATACCGAGTCGACGCGCGAGGCGGGCGGCATGGAGCCCCCCGGCGCCGCCTCCTGCGACGAGGAGGTAACCGCGCGGATCGATCCCACGCTCGACCGAGACGGTACGGATGCCGCCGACCATGTGCGTGTTCACCACCTCGATGATCCCGGCAGCGGCGTGCTCGACGTCGAGTCCGAGCTTCTCGGCGATCCGAGTCGCGACCGCCTCGCGGGAGAGATCCTCTCGAAGCTGCCGCCGTCCGCCGAGAAAGGCATCGGGCGCCAGGTAGCCGAGAACGACATTCGCGTCTGTCACCGTTGGCTCCGTGCCGCCGCCGTCGTAGCAGACCGGCCCAGGTGTGGCACCGGCGCTCTGGGGACCGACGCGCAGCGCACCGCCGCTGTCAATCCAAGCGATCGATCCGCCACCGGCGCCGATCGATTCCACCTCCACGCCAGCGACTCCAATCGGCTGGAACTCGACTTGGATCTCACGAGACATCACTGGGCGGCCGTCCCGGATGAGACTGACGTCAAAGCTCGTCCCGCCCATGTCAACCGTGATCAGGTTCCCTCCGCCGAGCGCATCACGCTCATGGCCCCCACCATTGCGTGTCTGTCTCGCCAGCGTTGTTCCCGCGTGATAGAGCGCAGCGGCCGGTGCGGCAGCGGGCCCCGAATGGAGAATGTTGACGGGCCGCTTCATGATCTCCTCGATCGTCGCGCAGCCACCATTGATCTGGATGTACTGTGCCCGAGGAGCGAGTTGGTTGTCTGCGAGAAAGGCCTCCAGTCGCGTGAGGTAGTCCCCGATCTTCGGACGCACGTATGCGCTCAGAACGGTTGCCGAGGTGCGTTGCCACTCACGTGTTTCGCCGAGCACGTCCTTGGAGCAGATGACGTCAATGCCCGGCATCTCCTCCCGCACGATCTCGGCGACGCGATCCTCGTGCGCGCCGTTGACGACGGACCAGAGCAGCGCAACAGCGACAGCCTTCACGCCCGCCGCACGGAAGCGCGCGGTGGCGACGCGAACAGAATCCTCGTCCAGTGGTTTCACCACCCGCCCGGTGTAGTCGATCCGTTCCGACGCCCCGACCCGGAGATATCGATCGACGAAGTCGATCGGGCGCGGAAGGTGGACGTTGAACCGCTGCGGCTTGTATCCGTCCCGGAAGTACACGACGTCGCGGAAACCCTCAGTGCAGACCAAACCGACGGGGCCGCCGTCTCGCACAATCAGCGTGTTCGTCGCGATGGTGGAGCCGTGGACGAACGCTTCGCTTGCCCTCAGCAACCCCCTGAGTGGCACGCCAAGCTGCTCGGCGATCGCACCGAGTCCCTTCTCAATCGCCACTTCGGGCTGGTTCGGCGTCGAGTCTTGCTTCCAGAGGGTCACCTTGCCGTCATCGCCGATCACGACGAAGTCCGTGAATGTGCCTCCGATGTCGATGCCGATGCGGTAGCCCATGATCTCCCTTTGGTTTCGCCGGCGCGCAGCGCGCGCGGCACGTTCGTGCAGAACGCTGCGTACGAAGATGCTGCGCCGTAGAGATGGGCGAGGGCAATAGTCCCAGAGCGCAATAGGAGAGGATGCTTTTAGACCAGCGTTAGAACATGCGAGCGCGACCGGCTCTAGCATTCGAGACAGCGTCGGTTGGGCCGCTTGTCACTGGCAATCGTTGCGCCGTACCGACGCTCCCGAACACTTGTGCGATGGTCCGAACGAGAAGGAGCCGCTGATGTCGGAGTCGTCCGCGCAGCTCGAGCAAGCCAACGATGGCTTCGATCCGATCACGTTCAGCGTCATGCTGAGCCGCTTCAACGAAATAGTGAAGGAGATGACTCAGACGCTCGAGCGCACCGCGTGGAGCGCCGTCCTCGCATTGGTGCACGACTATTCCTGCGCGATCTATGACGCCAGACAACGACAGGTAGCGATGGGTGACGCGCTGCCGATCCACGTCACTTCGATGCATCTGGTGCTCGACGCGATCGCCGAGAGTTTCGGAGACGACATCAACGAGGGCGACGTCTTCCTGTGCAATCACCCTTTCATGGGCAACACGCACGTGGGGGACGTCGTCACGGCCGAGCCCGTGTTCGCGAACGGGCAGCACCTCTTCTGGTCGGTCGCAAAGGGTCATCAACAGGACATCGGAGCGTTCATCCCGGCGAGCCTCGTCCCGCAAGCCAGAGACGTGTGGCAAGAGGGTCTCCACATCCCTCCCGTCAAGATCTACGATCGTGGTGCTCCACGCAAGGACGTCATCGAGTTCTATCTCGCGAACCTCCGCTACAAGGACATGCTGCGGGGGGACCTTCACGCGCAGCTCGGTTCGATCCGCAAGGGGCGTGTGCGCCTTCGGGAACTCGTTGACGAGTACGGCATCGACACGGTCGTCCAGGGAGTCGACCGCATCATCGACTACTCCGACAAGCGCATGGGCCACGCCATCCAGGCGATCCCGGACGGCGTCTACAGAGCCGAGGGTTGGGTCGACAGCGACGGGGCCGACGCTGTCGACATCCCGATCAAGGTGACCGTCACGATCGATGGCGATCGAGCCCACGTGGACTACGCCGGCAGCGCGCCGCAGTCGCCGACGGGGATCAACGGCACGTTTGCGACATCCCAGGGCGCTGGCGCGATCCCGTTCCTGTACTACATCGATCCCGACGTACCGCACAACCACGGCTGCTTGCGGCATCTGGAAGTCAGCGCTCCTGAGGGTACGATCTGCAACGCGCGGTACCCGGCCTCGACCTCAGCGGCAACGGTGCTGCCAACGGATGCCATGCAGGACATCATCAACAAGGCAATGGTGGATGCTGCGCCGGACCTCGTGATCGCGGGAAGCGCACGGTGCGCCGGTCAGCCGATGCTCAGCGGTTTCGACGACCGCAACAACGAAGTTTGGGGGGCGCTGTTCGCCAACAACGGTGGAGGCGGCCCGGCCGCGCGCGGTGCAGACGGGTGGCCCATCTACATCACGCCTGCGGCGATGGGTGGTCAGAAGGCCTCACCGATCGAGCAACTGGAGCTCCTCTACCCGCTCCTGTGCCTCGAGATGGAGATCGAGCCTGACTCGATGGGTCTCGGCGAGTACATAGGCGGGCCGGGCATCCGCTTCGCAGTGCAGCCGACGCACAGCTCCATTGAGGGGGTGTCATGGGGCGACGGCCTCGAGAACCCTCCTCATGGCATCCGCGGTGGCACGATGGCAGCGGGCGGTGGCCAGTACATCGAGCAGGTTGACGGCTCGCGCCGATTCCTCTCTGCCAACGCGCACTTTCGCATCGATTCAGCGGAGACGCATGTCGGTGTGTCGACTGGCGGAGGTGGCTGGGGCAATCCCTACGACCGCGACGTTGAGGATGTCCGACGAGACGTTCGCGACGGAATCGTCTCGCGACGGCTCGCGGAGGACGTTTGCGGCGTGGTGCTCACAGGCGAGACCTTCGAGATCGATTGGACCGCCACGGCGCAGCGTCGCGCTGCGCTGCGCCGCACAGGGCGGCCGCCGGTCGAGCCGACCCGCCCGAGCGCCTCGACCTGGCGTCGTCGCACAATGACCGGGCGGGACATCTACCTTCTCAACCCCGTCCTCCCTTAGCGACGAGATCCAGCGAGCACGGGTTCGAGCAGCTGTCGGCCGCGCGACAAGTCTGGCGACGCGACCTGCTTTCTCGCGCGAACGCCGCCAGCGTTTCGCCGTCTAGGCAGGAACACGCTCCATCAACCGCCGAGCTCACGCGGAGCGGTCGGTGGTCGCCTCGCGGTCGTGACGCGGAGCGACCCCGACCGTGCGCTTGAACGCGGTGCTGAATGCGCTGTCGGACCCGTAGCCAAGCATTGTCGTGAGCGTGGCGATCGGGACATCGTCATCCCGCAGGGCGCGCTGGGCCAGACGAATGCGCCAGGCGTGGAGGTAGGCCATCGGCGCGAATACCCGCGGCCGCCTTGAAGCGCGTTTCGAACGTCGTGCGCGACATCCCGCAGGCCTGGGCCAAGTCTTCGACGTGCCATCGTCGGGCGGGGTCGCTGTGCATGCTGCGAAGCGCTGGCGCGAGGCGGGGTCGCTGAGCGCGCGCAGCCATCCGTTCGGAAACGCCGCTGGCTCGCGCAGGCATGCACGGAGGACCTCGACGAAGAGCAGCTGGGCGTGCTGGCGCGTCGCGAACACCGCACCTGGACGGCCGGCGATCGTCTCGGACAGGAGCCGATCGAGCAGCCAGGCGATGACCGGCGCCTCTGGCTGGTCGGTGCCGATCTTCGTCACCGCCGGCAGCGATGCGAGCAGCAGGTCGTCGCCGCCGTGGTCGACGTCGACGTGGGCACCGACGATCACGCTCTCCTCGGCCGCGCCCAGCCGGAGCATCGACCGGCCAGCCCGGACGAACAGGGGATGGGCCTCCCGTGGCGTCGTCCTCGGCTCGCGGTCGCTGGCAAGGACGAGCCGATCGTGGCGGTTGATCACAGCCACATCGCCAGCCCGCAGAAACACTGGCTCGCCGGCCGCGTCGACGATCACCCAGCAGGAGCCCCGAACGGCAGCGGTCAGCTTCAGCCGCGACTCTGCGGCGAAGCGCAGCGCCCAGGTGCCGGCGGCCGAGAACGCGCCTGAGACGACGCAGCGAGCGTCTACCAAAGCCAGGGCGTCTGACAGCGGGTCATCGACCATGCTCGTACTTTCGCACGAGTTTTCGGGACGGATGCCTATTCACAGTTCGGATCGGTGGTCGCATCATGGTGACCTGGACCAAACACCCACTCGCGTTGCAATCGTCACCGGCGGCTCTCGCGGCATCGGCCGAGCGGTCGCCGAGACGCTCGCCGCGGACGGCTGCGCCGTCGTGATCGCATACGTCGGCAACCAGGGGGCCGCCGATGAGGCGGTCGCCGCCATCACGGCGGCAGGCGGGACCGCTTCTGCGGTGCGCGCCGACATCGCCGACGAGCTGGCGATCGCGTCGCTGTTCGAAACCGTCGAGCGCGACCATGGCGGCGTCGACGTCGTGGTCAACGCCGCGGGCATCATGCCGCTGGGGACGGTCGCTGATTTCGACCTCGATGAGCTCGACGCCGTGCTGCGCACCAACGTCCGCGGAACGTTCGTCGTGGCGCAGCAGGCGGCACGCCGTGTCAGTCGCGGCGGGGCGACTATCACCTTCTCCAGCTCTGTCACCCGCTTCGCGCGACCGGGCAACGCCGCGTACACGATGAGCAAGGGCGCCGTCGAGGCGCTGACGCTTCTGCTCGCCCGCGAACTGGATGGGCGGGACGTCACGGTCAACACGGTGGCGCCCGGAGCGATCGAGACCGAGATGCTCGATGCGTTCCTGGTCGGCCGTGAAGCGGTGCGTGAGGAGATCCGCCGACAGTCGCCGCTGGAGCGAATGGGCGCTCCCGACGACATCGCTGCGGTCGTTCGGTTCCTCGCCGGACCCGGTCGGTGGATCAACGGCCAGATCCTCTACGCCAACGGTGGCGCGATCTAGCAGCCGCTGCTGTGCCGCCGCGAGTATCGCCTTGAGCAAGGGGGCTCGCATGAGCACGCCTGAGAGCACGCCGCGGTCGCCACCCGTCAGAGCTTCATGGGACGATCGCCGTCCGCCAACGCCTCGGCGAGCGCTTCGGCGCCTCGGGCCGCGCCGTGCATCGCCCGCACCCCCGCCTCCTGGTCGATGCCCAGGACCCCCTCGCGCAGGAACGCGGCGTAGCCGTGCGCCACCGCCCCAACCGCGTAGACGAGTTCAAGCGCGGCGCGCGGGTCGGGGCACAGGCGGAGCGCCGGAGCAAGGATGACGTCCAGGACGCGCTGTCCCGCCTGCTCCAGCTCGGCATAGCTGGCTTTGTCGATGTCGGCGCCGAAGGTCATGTCGAACAGGGCGCGTTCGTCGATCGCGAACTGGACGTAGGCCGCGGCGAACGCCGCGAGCTGCGCGACGGGCTCCGCCGCCGCGCTGACGGCGTCCGCGAACCGTCGCTCCTGCTCGGCGAAGCTGCGCAGGGCCAGCGCGGCCAGCAGCGCCTCGCGATTGGCGAAGTGACGGAACGGTGCTGCGACGCTCACGCCCGCTCGGCGGCTGGCCTCGGCCAGCGTGAAGCCGTGCGGGCCGCGCTCCGCGACGAGTTCCAGCGCCGCCGCTTCCAACGCATTGCGCAGGTCTCCGTGGTGGTAGCGGCGCCGGGGGTCGGGCTTGGGCGTCATGCCACGATGTTAACGCGACTCACAATGTCGGCTATCCTGTGCCATGTGAACAGCATTAACACCGCACAGGAGGCCGCATGACGGCACCGCACCTCGACCACGTCGGACTCTCGGTTGGCGACCTCGACGCACAGCGACGCTTCTACGCGCGGGCGCTCGGCCTGACCGAGACCGAGGAGACGTTCGAGCTGCCCGAGGCCCAGGTCCGAACGGCGATCCTTCGCAGCGCGGACGGTCTCAAGCTCGAACTCGTCGAGCGCGGCGGCTCGACGCCGCAGGAGTTCGCCGACCCCCTCGACGGCGCCAGCATCCAGGGCTACTTCCACTGGGCGCTCAACGTCGAGGACCTCGACGCCGTCTACACCGCCGTCCTGCGCGCCGGCGCCGACGCGGTCTCGCCGCCGGCGCCCGCGGTCCGGCCCGGCGCGCGCTTCGCCTACGTCAAGGACCCGGAAGGCAACCTGCTCGAGCTGATCCAACCCGCCGCCTAGACGCATCGCGACGACGACCCTCACACCCCACAGAACAAGGACATCCGTGTACACGCTGCTGACTGTCATTCGCAAGCGTCCTGAGGTCACGACCGAGGCCTTCCGACGCTTCATGGAATTCGACTACGGGCCTACGTACGTGGCGCTGCCGCAGACCCGCTCATACGTCCACCACTACCTCAGCGACCTCGCGACCGATTCCGCCGAGCCACCGATCGACGCGATCGTCCAGATCAGCTTCGACTCGCCGGAGGCGATGCGGGAGGCGCTCGCCTCCGACAGCTACGCCAAGGCCCACGAGCTGCGCAAGGGGTACATGCTCGACAGCTCGGTGGGTGTGCACTCGGCGGTGGTCGACCGCACGCTCAAGCTCGTGTGATCGCTGCGACGGCGCTGCCAGCCGGCGCCGACGTCAGCGGCCCGCTTCGAGCTCGTCGCTAGACGACAGCGTCCGCGGGCGGCCCGGCAGCTCCCACGCCGCAGCGAAGATGGTCCAAGACGAGATCGATCGCCGATTCCAGGTGGTCGCTACTTCCGGTGGCCAGCATGATCACGACGCCGCCCTGGATCGCTGCGACGAGCGCGCTGGCAGTACGCTGGGGGTCGAGTTCCGCGTCGACGAGCCCGCTGGCTTGCATGGCGCGGACGCCGGCGTTCAGATGGGCTTCCCATTGGCGCAGCAGCTCGCCGGTCACCGTCTTGGCTGCGGGACTTGTTCGCCCGATCTGCGAGATCAGCGTCGAAAGCTCCCGACGAGGTCGCTCAGGCGGTCTTGTTCCTGGCCAGCGACCGCGCGGCAAACGTTCACGGGTCGATCCTGTCGGTCGACGGCGGCGCGTCGGCGCTTTGATCGATGGGACTGGAACCCGTGGTCAGGCCGTGCGGCGCAGGCGCCGGAGCGAGGCCGCGGTCGGCTCGTCTCCAGGGAGAAAGGCGAGCAGGCTGTTGTCGCCGTCGGCGGCGAGCTTGACGTAGTCGAGGTGCAGCCGGCCGAGTCTCGAGTGCTGGAAGCGCTTGCGTGCGCTGTGGGGCCGGCGGACGGTCTGCTCGTCCCATAACCGCACGAAGCGCGGGTCGGCGCGCGAGATCGCGTCGACGAGCGCCGGCCCGCGCGCGTCATCGGGATGGCGGGCGAGCTGCACGCGCAGCTGGCCGACCAGCTGCCGCGCCTCGTCCTCCCAGTCGACGTAGAGGTCGGTCGGACGGCGGTGGGTGAACGTCCGCCAGACGAGGTTGCGCTCGGCCGGCGGCCCGTCGAGGTCCAGTCCTGAGATGGCGACGTAGGCGTCGTTGGCGGCGAGCACGTCCCACCAGCGACCGACGACGCAAGCCGGGTTCGGGGCGAGCTCGTCGACGAGTCGCCGCAAAGTGTCGTCGACCGGCTGCGCACTGTCCGCTTCGGGCGGGAGCACGTGGCCGGCGAGCGTGAAGAGGTGCTCGCGCTCGGCGGCGGGCATCCGCAAGGCGCGCGCGAGGCTCTCGACGACCTGACGGCTGACCGTGATGTCGCGCCCCTGCTCCAGCCACGTGTACCACGTGACGCTCACGCCGGAGAGCTGGGAGACCTCCTCGCGCCGCAGCCCAGGCGTGCGGCGCCGGGTGCCGGGGTCGAGGCCCAGCGCGATCGGGTCGGACGCCTCACGGCGGGCGCGGAGGAAGCTCGCGAGCTCTTTGCGTTGCACGACGTCGCTCATCGAAGCAGACCCGCTGGAGCCTGGTGGTGGTGGCAATGGTACCAGTGTAAACGCCACTCTATACCAGGCTGGTACGCCTGCTCATCATGGCTGCCATGCAAGCATGGGAATTGAGAATGTCGACCGGCGGCCTGTCGCTCGCCGACGTCCAGGAGCCGGCCGCACGTGACGGCGCGGTTGTGCTCCGCAGCGAAGCGGCGTTGGTCGTCAGCTACCTGCGGGAGTACGTGCGCGGCGGCCTGCCGGGCTATCTGCCACCAGCCGAGCCGTTCACGCTGGGGACCAGCGGCATCGGTGTGGTCGAGCGCGTCGGGAGCGGCGTCTACGGGATCTATCCCGGGCAGCGCGTGCTCGCAACCGGTCATGCCGTCGTCGCCGAGAACGTGCCCGAGCCGGCCCAAGCGCTGCTGTCGATGACGGCCCGGCCCGAGGCGCAGCCGCTGCTCGACGACTGGCGCACCGGCACGATGGCGCAGCTTGCCGCCGTGCCGGCTTCGACGGTCACCCCGGTGCCCGACGAGCTCGCCGGCCTCTCGTCCGCATCGTTGTCGCCGTTGCTGCGCTGCCTCGTCCCCTACGGCGGCCTGCGGCGCGCGCGGATGGCCGCGGGCGAGACCGTGATCGTCAACGGCGCCACCGGCGACTTCGGCGGGGCGGCGGTCCAGGTAGCGCGCGCTCTCGGCGCCGCCCGCGTGGTGGCTGCCGGGCGCAACCGCGCACGGCTCGACGCTCTCGCGGCCTTTCCGCGCGTACGGACGGTGCGGCTGAACGGCGATGTCCACGCCGACGCTGAGGCACTGCGGGCTGCCTGCGGCGGCGGGGCGGACTGCGCGATCGACATGATCGGGGGCGCGACCGACAGTGCCGCGACCGCGGCCGTGCTCGCCGCCCTGCACGACAGCGGACGGCTCGTCTTCATGGGCAGTTCGAGCGCTCTGCTGCCGGTCGACCTCACGCAGCTGATGCTCTCCAACCGAGAGATCGTCGGCCAGTTCATGTACGCGCGCAGCGCCCCAGCCGAGCTGCTGCGGCTGACCGCGGCGGGACTGCTCGACCTCGCGGCGTTCGAAGTGCGCGAGTTCCCGCTGTCTGAGCTGCCGGCCGCGATGGACGCGGCCGCTGACGCGACGGGCGCCGTCGTCACCATCAACCCCGGCCGCTGACAGGAGAGCCGATGATTGTCACCCCCTTTGGCTTCGACGCGACCGCCCTGGACGTCGTCGACGGCCTCGACCTGGCGGGCCGTCGCGCGGTCGTCACCGGTGCCGCCTCCGGGATCGGCGTCGAGACCGCCCGCGCGCTCGTCGCCGCTGGCGCCGACGTCGTCCTCGCCGTGCGCGACCTCGACGCCGGCTCCCGCGTCGCCGCCAACATCGCCGCGACGACACACCGACCCGCCCCCGCGGTCGCGGCGCTGGAGCTGACCGACCTCGACTCGGTCCGCGCCTTCGCCGTGAGCTGGGCCGGGCCGCTGCACATCCTCGTCAACAACGCCGGGGTGATGGCCGCGCCCGAGACGCGCACCGCCCGCGGCGCGGAGCTGCAGTTCGCGACCAACCACCTCGGGCACTTCGCGCTCGCGCTCTGGCTGCACCCGGCGCTCGCGGCCGCCGGCGACGCGCGCATCGTCGCCGTCAGCTCCACGGGGCACCAGGTGTCCCCCGTCATCTTCGACGACCTCCACTTCCGCTTTCGCCCCTACGACCCATGGCTGGCCTACGGCCAGTCAAAGACCGCGAACATCCTCTTCGCCGTCGAAGCGACGCGCCGCTGGGCCGCGGACGGCATTGTCGCCAACGCGCTGATGCCAGGCGCGATCTACACCAACCTCCAACGCCACACCGGCGGCAGAGGCAGCGGCCGCGTCCCGCCCGAGCTGATCAAGAGCGCCGAGCAGGGCGCCGCCACGTCGCTCCTGCTCGCCGCACGGCCAGAGCTCGCCGGCGTCGGCGGGCGCTACTTCTACGACGGCGCCGAGCAGGAGACCCTCGACGCCCGCTCCGGCTCGCTCGGCGGCGTCGCCCGCTACGCGCTCGACGCGCAGAACGCCAAGCGCTTGTGGGAGGTCTCCGAGCAGCTCGTCGAGCCGTAGCCGGCGCTCAGGCGGCCGACCGCGCGACAGCCCAATCGCGCAACGCGACCAATGCCAGCCGCAGCGCGGTTCGCAGCAGTGCTCGTCGAGCGCAGGTCCATGATCTCGTCACGGAACCTGTCGGGCCGCCTCGCTCGTCTCATCGCGCCGTCGCCCCTTCATGAATGTGAGCTGGAGACTGCACGCCAACCAGCGGAAGACCGGCCGGGCGGGGTCTCACCCCGCCCGGCCGGTGTCTGTCAGCGGAGGATCGTGACCCGCAACGTTCGGGTCGTGGGCTTGGCGCCCACGATTCTCGCGGTGACCCTGATGCTCGCCTTCACGCTTCTGCGCTTGGCGAGCGCGAGACGCAGGCGTCTGGCGGCGGCCGGACCGGCCTTCAGGCGAAGGCTGATTGTCGTCGCTCGCGTTGTGCTGCGGCTCGAGCGCGCAAGCACGCTCGTCCGCGTCGCTCTCGGCAGCTTCGCCGACAGCATCGCCGTCACGCCTCCGCCGCCCTGAGGCAGCCTCACCGTCACAAGCAGTCCGCGCTTGGTCAAGCCTGCGAGCCGGACCGTCTTCGCCGCGCTGACCGCTACGCGCGACGGTCTTCTGCCAGCCGGAGGTCTCGGCTGCTCGACTGGCGGTCTGGGCGGTTCGACCGGCGGTCTCGGCGACCCCGGAGTCGGGTCGACGACCGCGCGACCGAACGGAACCAGACGGACGGGGCCGATGAGGCCGGTCGCCTGGGTCTGGGGCTCGATCACGAAGACCCCGGGTATGTTCGGCCAGCCGGGCAGAGCTGCCTGTTGGTTGGCAAGTGTCGACGCGAGTCTGACCGTCAGTTCGTTCTCGCCGGCCTTCAGCAGGTCGGTGACGTCGTAGCTGCGGGTGGCGACGCCGTCGGGCGCGACCTCTCTGCCGTTCAGCAGGACGGTGATCGCTCCTTCGACCCGTCCGAGCTCGAGCGTCATGCCGCGATCGGCCGTGCTCCAGCCGGCGGGCAGCGAGACGTTGGTGGTGTAGGTGGCGGTGCCTCCGACTGTGGCGAGTGCGGGGATCTGGCGCCAGTCGCGCAGACCGTCGAGTTGCAGGTCGATCGGCGTCGTCCCGGCTGCGCTCACGGCGTCGACGTGCACGCTCCAAGAGCTCGGGACGATCGGATCGCCGGCGGCAGGAACGGTCGGGGTGCGGATCTCACCGTTGGAGAAGCGAACCTCGCGCGCACCCGGCTGATCGTCACGCAGCTCGACCGCGCCGCCCGCGCCGTGCGGGACGATCGTGTCGGCGTCGGCAGAGACGACGTGCGGCGTGCCGGCCCGCTCTCCGGCGCGGAACGCCAGCACGGCGTTGCCGTGCGGTGCCAGCGTAAGGGGGACGCTGGTACGTCCGCCCTGCTCGTCGTATCGCACGACCGAGTCGATCGATCCGTCCCACAAGTCCAGCGAGTAGGGCCGCCCGACGGTCGCGAATGACGGAGTGAACGAGACCGCTCTGTCGGTCGCGTTGTAGAGGTAGAAGTAGTCACCGTCGGCGGTGTCCCGGTGCTGCGAGTACACCTGCACCGGCCGGTCCCACGCCGCCGCGGGCTGCACGCCGAGCTGGCGCAGGGCGCCGGCGGCATCTGCCTGTGTCGCGACGCGCGCGACCTTGGGAGCGCGCAGCATCCGCGCGACCGCCTGCCGCACGCGGGTATCGCCGCGGCCGGGATTCTTGTAGCTGGTGTCGGCGTCGGGCAGCGCGCCGACCAGTACCACTGCGAGGCCTCGCTCGGCTTGGTCGGCGATCGCCTCGGCGGCGTCCGCCGGCAGTCTGCGCTCGTCGATCACCAGCGCGTGATAGCGCGGCCCGTTGGGATACAGCACGCCGTCGCCCTGTGCCTGGCGCTCGGCCACCCCGACCGGGTCGATGTACTCGAGCGTGTAGCCCTGCTCTTCGATCGCCTGCGCGTCGAACAGCTGCTTTGTGACGGTCCAGTCGCTCTCCCCTCCGCCACGCGCAGCGGTCGTGAGGAAGCCGTCACGGTAGATCGCGACGTCGGTGCGAGCCATTCCGCTCTGAAGGACGAGCGTGCCGCGTGCCCAGTAGTCGTTGAGCGACTTGAAGCGTCTCCACTGCGGATAGGTATCGGCGTTCCAGCTGTCGGCGATGTATCTGAAGAACTGTTGGCGGCCAGGCCACGCGGCGCCAGCGGTCTGGTACGCGTAGCCGTGAACCATCGGACGGGTCGTGCCGGCTGCCCATTCCTTGTCCTGCATGCCCTTCAGTTGCTGCAGGCCGACGTGGAAGGCGCGTCTGAAGACGGCGCCGAGCTCGTTGTTGATCTCCAGGCCACCGCCTTGGTGGACGCCACCGGCGACCGTGCGATGGTGGTCGAGCGCGAAGCGCCACATCGGGTTCGTCTGGTCGGAGGGCAGCACGTCACCGGCGTTGAGCGACTCTTCGTCCGCGATGCCGCCCATCCGCACCAGTTCGCGCGCACTGCGGATCGCGTCGAGGTCCTGACCGAAGGCGACCTGCGAGCGGAACTGCATTCCGTGCTGCTGGGCCCAGTCCGCAAAGGTGGGCAGGTGCTCGTCCACGTACAGGTCGGTGATGGTGCGGTAGTAGTCACGGCGGATCCGCTCGCCCTGCCCGTCAGGCAGCTCGAAGTCCGGGGTCGGCTCCTCGTTGGGAACCCAGTAGCGATTCATCCCCTGCACGAACATCAGCGGCAGGTATCGCGCCATCGCATAGCCACGCCGCTGCTCGAACTGCTGCGCCATCTTCGGCGTCCAGTACAGCTCGGCGGCGTCGATCTCCAGCGAGTCCTCAAAGAACGAGCCGCCGACCGCGCGCAGCCGGCGCGAGTTGTCCTCACCGATCTGGTTGACATCGAGGTATTGCGTCACCGCGGTGGCCGCATCGGCGCTGAAGTGATCCATCACGCCCTGCGCCGAGTCACGCGACCAGAACCCGAAGAGGATCCATCTGCCGCCATCCGGAACGTCCCAGACCAGGCTGTTGCCGGCCCCGATGCTGGCGGTCAGATCGGTCAGGGAGGTCGGCGCGAGGATGGTCGATCTCGCCGGCGCTTCGTCCGGTCTGACGACGGCTGGGCCGGCGTCGAGCACCCGAGCGGCGACGACGGCGACGAGTCTCGCGCCCCGCGTGTTGGTCGGATCGTCAAACGGTGTCGGCACCGTGCCGTTGAACGTCGTGCCGCCATCGAGATCGATCCGGCCGTACTGCAGCTCCTGTGAGGAGAGCCCCGTGCCCGCTCTGGTGTTGGGCGTTCTCACGGGCCACGACGCGCCCATCGTCATGTCGAGCTGAAAGCCGCGCTCCTCGCCGAACGCGATTGCCTCCGTGAGGTTGTTGCGCTGCGCAGCGCTCGCCCACGAGCCGGCGTCGAAGGCGATCTCCGCGCCGCCGAATCCTGCTCTGTCCATCGCGTCCAGCTCGCGGCGCGTCTCCGTAAGGTCGTACGGCGCCGCCCACCACCAGCGAATTCTCGGACGCACCGACTTCGGCGGCGCCTGAAACGTCGCCGGGGATGCCAACGGCTCCGCAGGCTGCGGCGACGGAGCACCGTATGCCGGCGGTACGGAACCGAGCGTCACAGCCGCGCCCACCGCGAGCATGACTCGCTTGGATCTCACCATCTCTCCTCCTCCACCGCGCACCTGGGTGCGCGGATCTCTTCACCAACCACCACCGACGATCATTCGTGAGCGGTCACGGGAGCTTATGGTCGAGTACCGTGAAAGTCATGGGCGATCGGTGCAATACCTTCCATAGGCAAAGTCGATGGCCGCGATGAACTTCAAACAACTTGCGTACTTCGTCGCTGTTGCCGACGCGGGCAGCTTCACCGTAGGCGCGGCCAGACTCGGCGTCGGGCAACCAGCGGCCTCAGCCGCGATCCGGCGACTGGAATCCGAGCTGGGCGTAGAGCTCCTGCGCCGTGCCGGGCCTGCGATCGAACTGACGCACGAAGGTGAGACCCTCCTGCCCGGGGCGCGACGCTGCCTTGCGGCCGCCGACGCAGGCGCTGCAGCGGTTCGTGCCGTACTCGGTGGCCACCAGGGAACGATCCGCATCGCCGCCTCGGCCTATCTGCCGGGGATCGACCTCGGTGCAGTGCTGGCAGCGTTCCGCCTACGGCATCGGCTGGTCGAGTTGCGTACCTCGCAGCTGCACGCGACGGACAGATCCCTCGCCGAACTGCTCCGGAGCGGAGCGATCGATATCGCGCTCGTGGCCGATGTCCTTCCTGTGCAGGGCGCGGTCCGCGTCGCTCCGCTCACCAACGACGCATACAGGCTCTGGGTCGCCGCCGACCATCCGCTGGCCACGGTCGAGTGCGTACCGACGGCCGCGCTCGCCAATGAGCAGTTCGTCGCACTCAGATCCGGCCACTCAGAACCGTCGGACCTCGCCGTGCTACTCGCCCAGATCGACGTCCCCGCGCCGATCGTCTGCGAAGTGCACCACCTCGACATGCTGGTGGGACTCGTCCGCGCCGGTGAGGTCGTCACGATCCTTCCCGAAGCGCTCTCAGCAGCAGCCGGTCCTGGCATACGGCTCCTCACCGTCGACGCCGACCTGCCGCCGGCGACCCTGCGCGCGGTCACTTCCTCAGCCCGCCCGCTGTCGCCGGCAGCAAACGAGCTGCTCGACGACATCGTCGAGGCCACGAGGAGAAAGCGCGGCCGCCGACTCGGCGCCGGCATGCTGGATGGCTATGGCGAGCATCGCGTAGACCCCCGTTGAACGAGCCGGTGTTCCCGCCGTACCGTTGACCGGTCCGCGCGCCAGCTGCCCGGACCGCACATGAGCAGCCTCCGACCGACAACCTCCACTTCCAGCCGCGACCGGCGGCCCGCTGGCCTCCGGATCATCAAGATCGAACGGATGCTGCGCGAGTCGGGCACGCTAACGGTGGCCGATGTCACCGCGCGTTTCGCAGTCTCCTCGGTCACGGTCCGGCGCGACTTCGACGAGCTCGCTCGACGAAGACTCGCCACGCGCACACACGGTGGAATCGTGCTGCGCGCGTTGCCCCCAAGGCGCGGCTCACGCCGACCGACGGGGGCGAACGTCGCCAGCAGGAGGCTTGCCGCAGCAGCTGTCAGCCTTCTGGAGCCCAACGAGACCGCCTTCGTCGACGGCTCGGCGGCCGCGCTGGCGGTCGCCCATGAGATCGTCAATCGACGCGTCCAGATCAACGTCGTGACGACGTCGCTGGCGATCGCTGCGCTGCTGATGGACCGCGGTCGGGACGATACGACGATCGTCCTTGCCGGAGGCGCGTTTCGACCTGTCACTCAGACCTTCGTCGGGCGTGTCGCCGTGGACGCCCTCAAACGTCATTTCGTCGATCGCGCCGTCATCGGATGTGATGCGGTGAATCCCTTCGGTCTGCTCGAACGAGACCCGAAGGTGGCTGCCGTCAAAGGCGCGATGCTGGAGCACTCGCGTGAGGCTCTTGTCCTCATCGACTCGACGACGACGGTCGCTGAAGCGGGCCACCGCCTGCCCGTCGCGCCCACCAGCGCCGTTGCGTTGGTGGCCGACGACGTCAGCGACGCCTGTCGCGCCACGGTGCTGGAACTCGGCATCCAGACGCGAGCCGGTTGATGGCTGCCCGCCCCGTCACGCCGGCATCCGGCGGGATGAGGCCGTAGCCTGCACGTATGGATCGCGCCGAGTTCAGCGCCTTCGTCGCCAGCGCCCAGGAAGGGAACTTCACCGCCGCCGCGCATCGGCTCGGTCTCACACAGCCGACGGTGTCTGCGGCGGTCACCAAGCTCGAGCGCGAGCTTGGCGCCCAGCTGTTCACGCGAACGCGCCCGCTGACCCTCACCGACGCAGGCGCCGCCCTTCTTCCACATGCAACGGAAGCGCTGAACGCGCTCGACGAGACATGGCGCGAACTTCGCTCGGTGGCGCAGGGAACCGGTGGAACGCTGCGCCTCGGATCGTCAGTCTTCGCGTTCGACCTCGACGTCCCGAACGTCATCGATGACTTCCGCCGCCGTCATCCCGCGGTCCGGATCACGCTCATCGAGCATCTCAGCATCCGCCCGATGTCGGCGGCCATCCTCGCTGGGCGCCTCGACATGGGGCTCACGATCACCGTCGAGGCCCCTCCCGCCGGCGTGCGCTCCGACACTCTGCGCAGCGAGCCGTATGTGCTGCTGCTCTCGACCACTCACCCACTCGCCGCGCAGGAGCGCGTGACCGTCGACGACATCCGCGACCAGCCGTTCATCGGACGGCCTCTCGGCGACCAGTTCCGCAGTCTGATGGACCAGGTCTGCGACGCGATCGGGCTGAAGCCCACCATCGTCCTCGAAGTCGACGGCTACGAGAGCACGCTCAGCGCGCTGCGACGAGGAACTGCAGTCGGTCTCGGTGTCCCGGCCGTCGCAACGCTCCACCCCGACGAGTTCAAAGCCCTGCCACTTGATGCACCCGACGCGCCACCGGTGCGACTCGTCCTGCTGACGCCCACCAACCGAGCGCTTCCCGCCGCCGCATCGACCCTTCGCAGCGAGCTCCTGGCAGCGGCTGCGCACGACGGGATCAAGACCTGACGGCGCCTTCGGCTACTCGGTCGCGACGGGTCTCCGTCTACTTCGGTCACGTGACGTTGCATGATCATCCATTTCGACCATCGGCGTGATCCGGTGAGCGACGATTCGCTGCGAGCCTCTGACGGCGCCGTTGACCCGCTCAACCGCGTCGCTCAACACCCGCTGAACCCGGGGATCCCGGGCAGCTGCCCCGATGGAGTCGTCAGGGATCCCCTGTTGCTCGGCGCGGGCTCGCACGAGCGTCGCGTTGAGACGAACGCCAACCACGAGCCCTGAATCGACGGCCTCGACCTCGACGCGCTCAACGATCACGGCCGCCGCCAGAAGGCGGCGAGAGACCTCGCACTCGCTCACAACGCGAGCTCCAGCGGCCGCTCGAGCATCTGCCCGATGTCGGCGAGGAAGCGAGCGGCATCGGCTCCGTAGAGGATGCGATGGTCGCATGAGAGCGTGAGCGTCAACATTGTCGCGTCGACGATCTCGCCGTCGCGGCGTCGAAGCACCTCCCTTGCAGCGCCAACACCGAGGATCGCCGCCTGCGGAAGGTTGACGACCGGCCAGATCGCCGTCATGCCGAACATGCCGAGGTTGGAAACCGTGAATGTGCCGCCGTCGAGATCCTCGGGCGTGCTCGAGCCGTCCCGCACGCGCGCGGCCAGCGCGCGCGTCTCGCGTGCGATCTGCCCGACCGACTTGACGTCGGCGTCTCTGATGACCGGCACCACGAGCGCGCCCTCGGCAGCGACGGCGACGCCGACGTTGACCCGCTCGTGCAGCTGGAGCCCGTCGTCGCGGAAACTGCCGTTGGCGAGGGGGTGGCGGCGGAGCGCGAGTGCAGATGCCTTGACCACCAGGTCATTGATCGACGGCACGACTGTCTCCGCGCCGGCGCTCTGCTTCAGCTGCGCGCGCAGCGCGATCACGCTGTCGAGCGTCACCTCGGTCTGGACCTGGAAGTGGGGAACCGTCGAGTTCGCCTCGGCCATGCGCTTCGCGACCACGCGCTGCAACCGCGTCAGCTCGCGCCTTGTCGGATCCGCGACCGCGTTCGGCGCGGCGGCGCCAGAGGCCGTGAGGCCGTTCGCCGACGGCGCAGTCTCAGCTACCGGGGCTGCTCCGGCAGCCTCGGCGGGCGGCCCGGCGGGCTCAGGCACAACCGGATCGGGCAGCATCAGGCCGGCAACGCGGAACACGTCAGCGCGGACGATCCGGCGACGCGGACCAGTTCCTTCGATTCCCTCGAGCACGACGCCGTGGGCGTGAGCCGCACGTCGTGCCAGCGGCGTTGCGCGGACGACGAGGTCGGGAGCGGACGCCTCCACTGCCGCCACGGAGGCCGGGGCGCTCTGGGCGCCTGAACGGACCGCCGTAGGCCGAACGGGTTCGGGGATCGCGGGCGTCTCCCCTGCCTCCTGGACCAAGCTGCCTGCAGGGACTTCGTCGAGCTGTGCGATGACCTCGCCGACGGCCACTGACGTCCCGACGGGCGAGACGATCCGTAACGTCCCTTCCCCCTCGGCCTCGTAGGTCACCGTCGCTTTGTCTGTCTCGATCTCGACCAGCTCATCGCCGAGGGCGACCAGCTGCCCGTCCTCGATCAGCCAGCTGAGGATCGTGCCCTCGATCATCGAATCGGAGAGCTTTGGCATCGTGATCTGCGTCATGCGTGGTCTCCGTGCTCAACCGAGCATGTCGAGGGTCGCGCCAACGATCGTCTCGACGTCGATCCCGAAGTGGCGATAGAGGTCCTCGACGTCGCCTGACTGGCCGAAGTCCTGCACACCGAGGCAGGAGATCGGCGAGCCGTTGACGCCTGCGAGGAAAGCGAGGGTGTGTGGATGGCCGTCGAGGACGGTGATCAACGGCGCCGCGCGTTCCGCCGGCAACAGGGCGTCGAGAATCGCGTCCTCGCCGTCGGCGAGTCCGCGACGCGCCTGCAGAGCGCGGAAGACGAGGTCTGCCGATGTGAGGCAGATCACGTCGACCTCGATCCCAGAGGCGGTCAACTCGTCGGCCGCTCCGAGGAGTTCGGGCATCATCACGCCCATCCCGATCAACGTCGCGTGCGGCGGTCCGTCGGCATAGCGCACGGTGTAACCGCCCGCCAGGACTGCACGCCGTCGCTGCTCCCGAGCAGCCGGATCGTCGGGCACGGCCGCGAGCCGCTGGTCCACAGGTCGAGTGCTGAGACGAAAGTACGCGGAGCTGCCGCCCGAGCGGCCGAGGCGGCCGAGCGCGTGCAGCAGGGTCCATTCGAGGTCCTGGCCGAACGCAGGCTCCCAGGCGACGCATCTCGGCTGCTCGATCCCGATCGAAGGCGTCCCGATCGATTGGTGTGCGCCTCCCTCAGGGGCGAGCGTGACACCGGAAGGCGTTCCGACGAGGATTGCCTGCGCGCCGGCGTAGATCCCGAACGACCACGGTTCCAGCGCGCGGCTCACGAAGGGGTCGTAGATCGTCCCGATCGGCAGCAGCGGCTGCCCGTCACGCGACCAGGTCGTGCCCAGCTCGCTGAGCAGGCCGACGAGGTTGCCCTCTGCGATTCCCAGCTCGACATGCTGGCCGTGCTCAGACTCTCGCCATCTGACGAGCGTGTCGGTGTCGTCGGCGAACCAGTCGACGCGCTCGCCGGGATGCCAGACACCGACGCGATTGATCCAACCACCCAGGTTGGTCGAAGACGCGACGTCGGGGCTGACGGTCACGACATGCGCCGCGACGTCGGGTGCGGCGTGCGCGAGGTCCGAGAAGAAGCGTCCGAACGCCTGCTGCGTGGACGCCATGCCAGCGTGCGCGCGGTCGGTGGCGACCGGCACCTCGGGCAGTCGGCGCCGCTCCCGCGGCTCCCGTCGCAGCCGTTCAGCAGCCCGCTCGCACATCTCCCGCTCGAGGCTGTCACCGGCAAACCGCGCCCACGGATCGCCAGCATCGGCGTTCAACGCTCTCGCCAGCTGCTCCCACTGCGCCGTCGAGAGCAGCGCCGAATGGTTGGCTGGGTGGCCCTGGGTTGGCAGATTCCATGCCTTGATCGTGTAGGCGAAGAGGACGCAGGGCCGGTCCGGCATGCTGTCTGCGCGAGCGTAGGCGTCGATCAGGTCCGCGAGGTCATGGCCCCCAAGATCGCGGACAGCGCGGCCCAACTCGTCGTCATCGACCTCGCCGATGAGCCGCTCTACCGATCTGCGTCCGCGTCCCTCCCCCGGCAGGCGCTCTCGCAGCTCGGCCACTGGGCTGCGCAGCAGGCGCTGGTACTCCTCGTTGCTCATCGCGTCGATCCGACGCCGCAGCGCCTCGCCACCGTCGCGGGCGAACAGCTCGCGCAGCAGCCGCCCGTACTTCAGCGTGATCGTCTCCCAGCCGGCCGCTTCGAACATCCGCCCGATGCGACCGGCAGCGATGTCAGGCACGACCCGGTCCAGCGACTGCCGGTTGAGGTCGACGATCCACATCACCTCGCCGAGACGCGGAACCATGGGGTCGACGAGCGCCTCCCAGATCGCACCTTCGTCGAGCTCGGCGTCGCCGAGCAGCGCCACCTGCCGACCGCCTTGGGGCACGTCGAAATGGCCCGCGACGTACCGATGCGCGAGAGTGCTCCACAGTGTCGCCGTTGCGCCGATACCGACCGAGCCTGTCGAGTAGTCGACGGGATAGGGATCTTTGATGCGGCTCGGATAGCTCTGCAGTCCCCCGAAGGCGCGCAACTCGGTGAGGTAGCGCTCCTCCAACGTCCCGAGCAAGTAGTTGATGGCCTGCAGCACCGGCGCTGCATGGGGCTTGACCGAGACCCGGTCGGGTGCGCGCAGGTGATGGAAGTACAGCGCGGTCATGATGCTCACCATCGAAGCCGACGACGCCTGATGACCGCCGACTTTCACGCCCGAGGAGGTTGCGCGCACCTTGTTGGCGTAGTGGACGATCGAGGTCGCCAGCCAAAGGACCCTCCGCTGCACGGTCTCAAGCACCGCCAGCTCCTCTGGCGCCGCGGACTTCGAAATCTCGGTGACCTGGGACATGCCGACCACGTTAGGAGCGACGGTGCGCGCGCGCGACCGGATCTCCGGTATCCCAAATAAATCTGCAATAGATCGATGTCATTCCCACTTCTCACGTTAGAATCTTGCGTCTATGAGCTCAATCGGAGACTTCGACGGGACCGATCGCGAGATCCTCGCTCTGCTGACGCAGGACGCTCGGCGGACTTTCGCCGACATCGCGGAGCGGGTCAGCATCTCTGCGCCGGCCGTCAAGCGACGCGTCGACCGGCTCGAACGAGACGGTTTCGTCCTCGGGTACACGACGGTCCTGGACCATGGGCGGATCGGTCTCCCGCTGCAGGCGTTTGTCGAGCTGCGCTTCGACGGCCGCACGAAGGTCGACGCCATTGCCGCGGCCGCCGCCGGCGTGAGTGAGGTGGAGACGCTCTACACGACTGCCGGCGACCCCGACGCCCTGGCCCTCGTCCGTGCCCACGACGTTGAGGACCTCAAGCGGGTGATCGATCTGCTGCGTCATAATCGGCACGTCACCGGTACCAAGACGTTGATGGTTCTGGGCACATGGACCCCGACGCACGGGAGCCGACGCTGAGGACTCCGCGTGAGTGCTGCCGCCTCCGGTCAGCGGGACGCGACCGAGATCGCGTCGGTCCATTTCGCACCTTCTTGGATGAGGCGCCGAAACTCGAGCACCCGACGTGACCGATTGATGCCGGCGACGGCGGCGAGGCGGTCTCCGCGTCGGTAGAGCGCGACCAGCCGCTCGGCGTCGCCGAACTCCTCCAGCAAGACGACCTCGTCATGCGAGATCGGGTCGCCCGCCAGCTGGAGCTTGCGGTCGTACTGGTCAGACCAGAACCAGGGGAGTGGGTCGAACGGTTCCTTCCTGCCGAGAAGTCGCCGCGCCGCGTGCTCGCCCTGACGGATCGCGTTGTCCCAATGCTCGACGCGCATCGTCCGCCCGAACCGCGGGTTCGGCCAGCGCGCGATGTCGCCAGCAGCGACGATGTCAGGAGCGGCCAAGCAGGTCTCGTCACAGAGCACCCCATCCGTGAGGTCGAGTCCGGAGCCCTCGAGCCACCCGGTCTCCGGTTGCACACCGATCCCCACCACGACCACGTCAGCCTCGATCACCTCGCCATCGGCCAGGACCACACGGCCGACGCGCCGGCCGCCGTCGTAGTGCATGACGGCGGCGTGGCCGCGGACGTCCACCCCGCGATCTCGGTGCATCGCGACGCACGCCTCGCCCACGGATGTGCCGAGTACGCGCGCAAACGGGCTTGGAAGGGCTTCGACGATCGTGACGTCGATGTTGCGCAGTCGGCACGCGGCGGCGACCTCTGCGCCGACGAACCCGCTTCCCACGATCACGACACGACCGGGCATGTCGTCCAGCTCGGCACGAAGCGCAAGGGCGTCCTCGAGCGTTCGCAGGACGTGGATGCCGTCGAGGTCGGGCGTGCCCGGCAGTCTGCGAGGTGTCGCGCCCGTCGCGATGACGAGACCGTCGTACGCGACAGAGCTGCCGTCGCTGAGCCCGATCCTCCGCGCGCGCGTGTCGAGGCTCGTCGCGCGAGTTCCGAGACGCCAGTCTATGGCGAGCGACGCATCCTCTTCCCGGCTGAGATCGATGCGGTCGAGTTCCCAGCCGGCACTCAGCACCTGCTTGGTCAGGGGCGGTCGATCGTAGGGAAGGTGGTGCTCGCCCCCGACGATCGTCAGCAGACCGTCGAAGCCCTCCTGACGGAGCGTCCTCGCGGCATGCAGCCCCGCAAGCGACGCCCCGACGATGACCACCCTGCGGGGTGAGTCAGGCTGCGAGACCACGCTCACGCATCCGCTCGAGGTACGCGGGCCAGACGGCCTTGTTGACGATGTGATGGGCGAACCGGCCGTTGAGGACCGCGAGGCCCTCGCGAGCTGTCTGCTCGGCCATGCGAGGCAGGAACTCCTTGGCGACGCCACCGATGTGGGGTGTGAGCACGACGTTGTCCATGCTCAGCAGCGGATGGCTGTCGGGCAGCGGCTCGGGCTCGGTGACGTCGAGCCCGGCTCCTGCGATGACGCCGTCGCGCAGCGCGTCGGCGAGCGCCTGCGTGTCGACGATCGGGCCGCGAGCACAGTTGATCAGCAGCGCGGACTTCTTCATCAGCCCGAGCGCGCGCGCGTCGATCAGTCGTTCGGTCTCCGGCGTGTGCGGGCTGTTGACGGAGACGATGTCACTGGTGGCCAACAGCTCGTCGAGGTTGTCGACGAGGCGGACGCCGTGCATGTCCGCTTCGACCGGATCGAAGAACGGGTCGTACGCGATGACGTCCATGTCGAAGCCGCGAAGGCATTTCTGCGCAAGGCTGCGGCCGATGAAGCCGTATCCGACGATTCCGATGGTCTTCCGCCACATCACCGAGGGGACGAGTCCGGCGCGCATGAGGTCGGCGTTGGAGCGCTGGTGACCGGTGGCGTGAACTTCTCGGTCGGGCAGCGCGATCAGCTTCAGCAGCGAGAGTGCCAGACCGATCACGTGCTCAGCGACTGGCACATACGCGGCGCCGGCGGCATTGATCACAGGCACCGCATGGGCGGTCGCCGCCTCCAGGTCGATCGTCTCGGCTCCCGATGACGGTGTCATGACGCAGCGAAGCTGGGGCGCGCGCTCGAACATGTCGGCGGTGACCTGGCCGTAGCCGAAGATGCCATGGATCTCAGGCAGCGTCTCGTGGAGGGCAGCCGTGATCATGCCCAACGCGTCGGGCGTGTACTTCCCGTCGTTGTCGGTGCCACGCAGCGGCTCCACCAGCTCAACGTGGCCGGCGAAGACTCTTGCGGCCTCCGGCTGGATGGTCGGCTGAATCACAAAGACCTTCGTACTCATCGGTTCTCTCCGTCCGCGATCTCGCGCAGCTTGGTGATGTCGCCCATCGCTCCCATGCGGATGTAGCCTCCGTCGCCGCCGGCGGTCATGAAGCGGTAGCCCGCCTCGATTGCGCCGGACGCCATCCCGATCCCGAACAGCGGCATCCCGACGGGGCAGTCGTGGCGCTGACCGGCTTCCAGGATCGCCGTCATCGCCTCCTTCAGCCGCGGGTCCGAGAGCGTGAAATCCACTGGGAGGCCCATCGAGAGCGCAAGGTCGACAGGCCCGATGAAGATGCCGTCCACGCCGGGCGTCGACGCGATGGCGTCCGCGTTCTCGAGACCTTCTGCGGTCTCGATCATCGCGATGCACAGCACCTCGTCGTTGGTCGCTGCGGTGCTGCCGTAGCTCAGGCCGCGCACCTGGCCGAACGAGCGGATCCCCGAGGGCGGGTAGCGACATGCGGTGGCGGCCCGCTCGGCATCTTGTCGCGTGCTGATCAGCGGCACCACCACGCCTGCCGCGCCAAGGTCCAGGGCGCGCATCGCCAGCGCCGGGTCGTTCCACGGCAGGCGGATCAGCGACGGTGCGCCGCCGAGCTGGATCGCCGGGATGAGCTGGACGAGCGTGTCGAACGTCGGCGCCCCATGCTGAGCGTCGACGAGGACAAAATCGAAACCGGCGCCACCGAGCGCCTCGGCCGACGTCACGTGGGGAATCGAGCAGAACGTGCCGAACACTGGCGAGCCGCTCGTGAGCTTCTCGCGCAACGCGTTCGTTGAGGCGGTGAAGGTGTCTGGCATTGGGAAGACCCTTTTCGTTCAGGTGATGACGAGCGGCAATCTGACGTAGCCGATCTGGAAGTCCGACGGCGGCATCAGGGCTCGCGACTCGTCGAGGTGGAAGGAAGGAATCCGGGCGAGCAGTTCTTCGAGGAGAACGCGTCCCTCGAGTCGTGCCACGTGGACCCCGATGCAGAAGTGCAGTCCGTGGCCGAACGCGAAGTGGCGCTCGATCGGCCGGTTCCAGATGAACTCGTCCGGATGGGCGAACTCACGCTCGTCCCGGTTGGCAGCCGGGATGAGCAGGAACACCCGTTGGCCCGCGCGGATATGGGCACCCGCGATCTCCACATCCTGCTTGGCGGTGCGGCCGACGTACTGCAGCGGCGCGCCGAACCGCATGGCCTCCTCGAAGGCCGCGGCGCAGTTGACCGGCGGATCGGCGCGCACCGCCGCCAGCTGCTCCGGCCGCCGGGAGAGCTCCAGCAGGCAGCGCGCCACCACCTTCGGCACCGTCTCGGTGCCGCCCGACACGATCGCGAAGAGCTGTACCGCGATCTCATCGTCGGTCAAGGGGCGGCCGCCGACCTCGGTGCGGAGAAGACCATCGATCGCAGGCGATGGCTCGCCATCGGGATACTCCGCGCGCCGGGCGTTCACCCGCGCCACAAGCAACTGATGCATCTCGATCTGATACTGCGCGGTGTCGTCGGCGATGCCAGGGGGCTTCCGACGCAGGCCCTCATTGACGAGCTCCAGCAGGCGGGGCGCGTGTTCCCGAGGCAGGCCGACCACTCGGCACATCACCCCGGCCGACACCACACCTCCGTACTCGGTGTACAGATCGAACTCCCCACGCGGGACGAGCACGTCGAGCCGCTCGCGCGCGAGCTCCCGCATGTACTCCTCCAGCCGCGATACCGCGCGCGGCCGCAACGGCGCGCCCAGGCCCTGCCGCAGCTTCGTCTGCAGCGGCGGATCGAGCTGGGAGAACGACGAGGTCGAGGTGAACTCGGCCGGCTCCGGGGCAACGCCACCATTGGAGCGCTCGAGCGCTGCCGGCTCGAAGACCGGTCCGATGTCCATCGTGAAACGCTCAGCGTCCTCGCCGACCAGCCAGACGTCATCGAACCGCGACAGCGCCCATGCGTCGTACTGCGGCAGCGGATAGGCCGGATACCGCCGGCGCAGCTCGCGGTAGAGCTCCGTCGGATTCCGCAACGCCTCGTCTGAGTACGGGTCGTACTCGAAGTCGACGGGCGAGTCGATGCTCAAGAGGGTCTTGTTCACAGCAGCTCCCACCATTGAGTTCGATCCATCGCGAGCATCTCCGTGGCGGAGAGCTCACGCCGGATTTCGCCGGACCGCATGGTGTAGACGCGGTCCGAGATCTTCAGCGCCGGGCCGATGTTCTGCTCCACGAGCAGGATCGTGAGCTGCTGCTCGCGCGCGAGCCGACCGAGCGTCTCGAAGACCGAGTCCACGGCGGCCGGCGCGAGGCCGAGAGAGGGTTCGTCGAGCAGCAACACGCGCGGCGACGACATCAGCGTCACACCGATCACCAGCATTCGCTGCTGCCCGCCACTCAGCGTGCCTGCCATCTGGCTCGCACGCTCCCGCAGAATCGGAAACAGCTCGAACATCTCCTCCAAACGCTCCGCGCGTCGTGTGGCCGAGCGCTCGAGCGTCGCTCCGAGTCGAAGGTTGTCGAGGACAGAGAGCGTGCCGAACACCATGCGCTCGGACGGGATCAGTGAGATGCCCCGCTGCTTGTTGCGGACGGGGGAGCACGAGCGCGTGATGTCCACGCCCTCGAACCGGACGCTCCCGTCCCGCATCGGCAGCAGTCCGATGATCGTGTTGAGCAGCGTCGTCTTGCCGGCGCCGTTGTGCCCGAGGAGGGAGACGACCTCGCCATCACCGATTGCCAGGTCGCAGCCGTAGAGGACCTGTTTGCGGCCATAGCCCCCGCGCAGACCGTCCACCTCGAGCAGCGGACGCGGCGTGATCGCCGTCGGCGCCTCGTCCATCGTGGTCGCGTCAGACGGTCCCAAAATAGACCTCCGCCAGATGATTGTCCTTGAGCAGCTCGCCGACGTCTCCGGACGCGACGACGCGGCCCGATTCCATGAAGTACGTGACATCCGCGATCTGCTCGATCACGTGCATGTTGTGCTCCACGATGCAGACCGTTCGGCCCTGGTCGCGGACACGGTCGATCAGATCCAGCATCGCCTGAACCCAGCTGCCCTCGATGCCCGACGCCGGCTCGTCCAGCAAGATGACCTGCGCGTCTGTGGCCAGAACACGCGCGAGTGACACGAGCTTCTGCTCGCCGTAGCTGAGCGCGGCTGCGGGTGTCGTCGCAGCGCCGCTCATGCCGACGAACTCCAGCCACTCGTCGGCCATCTCCAGAGCAGCCCGCTCACCTCGGCCGACCGCCGCCGGAGCAGCGAAGAGCCGGGCAAGCGACTCCCCTGGTTGGCCTGGTACCGCGACGGCGACGTTGTCTCGCGCGGTCATCTGGGGAAACAGACGGACGTCTTGGAACGAACGCACCATCCCGAGCGCCGCGATCTCGTCCGGCCGCTTGCCGGCAATCTCGACGTCGTCCAGCACGACGCTTCCTGCGTCCGGTCGCAACGCGCCCGCGATGAGGTTGAACACCGTCGTCTTTCCTGCCCCGTTCGGACCGACGAGCGCTGTGACGGCCCCGCGCTTGAGGTCGATGTCGACTCCTTGCACTGCCCGGACACCGCCGAATGACTTCTCCAGCCCGCGGGCACGGACGGCGATCTCCCCGTCGAGAACTGGCCGCGCCGATTGTCCTCCGTTGCGTGAAGCGGGCATCGCCGGTGGTCGCACGGACGGCGCCTGCATCGCCGGCCCGCGATCGGGCGGTTCCGGCGCCGGTCGCGTTCCGCGCACGCGGGCGATCAGATCCCGTGTGTACCGGCTCCCCGCCGGCAGCAGACCTTGCGGGCGCAACCGGATGACGATGATGAGCGCCGCCCCGTACGCGATCAGCTGCCAGAGCGTGGCCTTCAGGGGATCGATACCGAGGACGTTCTGAAAGAACGGCGTGGCCGCCGTGATGAGCGCGGCGCCGAGGAGGGAGCCGTAGAGGTTCCCCATCCCCCCGATGACGACGATCGCGAAGATCGCAAGCGAGGCATCGAAGCTGAACGTTCCGGGCGCTGCCACCGTCGACTGCACGACGATCAGACCACCGGCGATTCCAGCCATCCCCGACGTCAGACCGAACACCTGCAGCTTGTAGCGGAATGTGTTCTTGCCAAGCGTCTGGATCGCCGTCGTATCGTCGCGGACCGCCCGCAGAACCCGCCCATATGGTGACTCCCCCATCCGCAGGCAGACGAGGAACACGATTGCGGCGAACGCGAGCGTGACCGGCAGCAGATCGGAGGGATCACGCAAGACGTGTCCGAAGAACGGAACGTCCACGATGTTCGTCAGGCCTCCGACTTGACCGAGATCGGGCTTGCGCAGGACGATGATGACCTGCGGCACGATGGTCGAGAAGGCGAGCGTGAGCACGACCAACCAGATCAGCGTCAGCCGGAGGGCGATGATGCCGATCAGGACGCCGAACACGAGGGCGACCGAGAAGCCGACGAGCAGCCCGACCTCCAGCCCATTCCCGTCGAGGAAGAGCCGGGCGACCGAGTACCCGCCGATCGCCCCGAAGGCCGCGGGAGCAAGTGTCACCTGGCCTGCGTAGCCCAGGAGCAGGTTGAGTGACACCGCGTAGATCGCATAGATCAACGCGAGGTTGATGTAGCTGATATCGGTCTCGCCGAGAAACGCGAAGCTCGTGACGATGGAGGAGGTCACGCCAGCGCCGTCCGTCCGCCACCGACGAAAGCGCGTGAGGCCGCGAAGATGAACAGCACCGAGTAGACGACCAGCTGTGTGTACTGCAGGTCCACCAAGAGAGATGCCTCCGCCTCGAGGATTCCGATGCCGAAGCCGACGGCCGCCGTCTGGAGCGGGTTGTTGCGAAAGCCGCCCAGGAACGCGACCAGCAGCGCGTAGAGCACGGGGATGAACCCCATTTCGGGCACTGCGACCGTCTTGGCGGCGTATGGGACGGCCGCGACCCCCGCGATGAACGAACCGATTCCAAAGACGATGAGGAAGATCCGCTTCGTGTCGATACCGACGACGCGCGCCATGTCGGCGTTGACGCTTGTGGCGCGGATGTTGCGACCGAGCTTCGTCCGGCGCAGGATCAGAAACAGCGCCGCTATCATCGCGACGTTGATGGTGAATGCCGTGATGTCCAGCGAGGTGAGAGCGATCCCGCCGAGATCGACAGGCTTCACGTCGATGTTGGCGATCGACTTGCCGAGCCCGTCCGGCGCCCAGAACAAGCTGATCAGGTTCTGACCGACGATCACGATGCCGAGCGACGCGACCACCACCGTGAGCAGAGCGGATGCGGCGCCGCCGGCGGCACCACCTGCTGCCAGCAGCGGGCGGTAGATCAGTCGTTCGATCGCGACGCCGACACCAGCTGCCGCGATGCCCGCCGCGAGCAGCGCGAGCCAGAAGCTCACGCCGTTCTCGGTCAAGCTCGCCGCCAGGAACGCGGCCACGGTGAACGACATCGCCCAGGCCATGTGGAAGCGCCCCGTCACGGTGAGGATGAGACTGAACGAGCACCCGATCGCCGCGTAGAACGCACCGAGCACGGCTCCGTTGGCGAGCAGTTGCAGCACGTTGTGGGCCGTGAAATTCATCGTCCAGGCCCTCTCACGCGCTCAACTGGAAGTTCGACCCGTCGAGGTTGCACGTGGCCAGCGTCTCGAGCTTGCCGTCCTCGTACTTCGAGACGCTCATGGTGCGCTCGACCGCCTTGTGCGTCTTGGCGTCGAGTCTGATTCGACCGATTCTGTCGCCCTGCCCGCCATAGAGGCTCGGGAACGTGGGGTCGTCGATGAGCGCCTCCTGCAGGTCTTTGCCGCTCTTGGGGTCGCCGCCGGCCTTGAGGACTCGTCGGACGAGCGCCCAAAAGACGAAGACGTCCTCGTAGCCGTTCGCGTTGAACGTGCCCGCCGGCGTCTTGAACATCCGCTGATACTCATCGGCGTAGAGCTTGGCCCAGTCGCTGGCCAGGTCTGCTGGATTGAACGTGTCCTGCGCGAACATGTAGCCGTCAAGGGCCGAGCCCGCAGCTTCCGTGGCAGCCGCCGTGTAGTCGATGCCGATCACCGGGGTCTGCTGACCCGATGTGCGGAACTGCTTGATGAACAGCCCCAGGTCCGTGCCGTACATCTGCGCGACGACCAGATCGGGAGCGTCTTGACGAAGATCGTTCACAAGACCGGAGAAGTCGGTCGACCCAAACGTCGGGCCGATGACGATCTCTGGTTTGGGAGCGCCTGCGTTCGAGAACGCCTTGTCGATCAGCTCCGTGTAGGCATCGGTGAACGCGGCGGGGCCTTCCATCACCACAGCCACGATCTTCTTCGCGTCGGGCATCGCCTTCGCGACGTACTGCGCGATCGCCGGGTAGCCGTCGTCAGGAGCGGTCGAGCGGCCTGCCCAGATGTATGGCTTGCCAATCGTGGTGGCGATGATCCCAGCGCCACCGTCGATCGAGAGAATGTTGTGCTGCCCGACCGGACCGATCGAGCCGCCGCCGTTGGCGCCGTTCGCCATCAGCGCCATCTGGACGCCCTCTTCCCCGAGTTCGCGAGCGATCTGTGCGCCAACAGTCGGATTGGCCGAGCGGTCGTCCTTGGCGATCAAGGTGAACTTCGGACCACCGGCCGCTTCGATGTGCTTGATGGCGAGCTTCGCGCCGTTGACCTGGTCGGTTCCAAACGCACGCGCGGGCCCGCTCAGGGAAACAAGGGCCCCGAGCTTCAAGGAGAGATCTCTGCCCGAAGTCTTGGCGTCGATCGGTCCGACGTAGCGCGTGATCCGCTCGCCGAGATCCGCAGGTGACGGACCGAGCGCGGCGCTTCTTGTCTGCTCGCCTCCGTCACTGCTGTCGCCGCATGCGGCCAGGACCGAGCCGAGCGTTCCAGCCAGTGCGAGCAGGCCCCCACTGCGAAGCAGGTGGCGTCGGGAGACGCCGAGCTCGTACCAGCCGCCGTTGTCAAGCGAAGTCATCTCGTCTGCTCCGCAGTCAGAGGATCGCGAGTGGATTGACGGGAGAGCCGGTGGCCCCCGGGATGATCAGCGGCGCCACGACGACCTGAAATGCCCATCGGCCGAGTTCGGCGCACGCGACCGCGATGTCCTCGAGGTTTGCGTTGTCGACCAGCGGAAGACCCATGTGGGGCAAGGCGATGGCGTGAACGTGAAGCGCGATCGGGATCTCGCTGCCATGGGGATTGGGAAGTCCCTGATCGTGCGACGGCGCGTCCTGGAAGTCCCACACCAAGACCGACGCTTCAGTGTCGTGCAAGAACTCCAGGGCTGAGACATGCACACCGGCCACCGACTCGAATCCCGGTGGCCGGCCCGTCGCGGCCCAGTAGGGGTCGTGACCGGATCGGATGATCACGGCGTCGCCACTCTGCGGCACAACGCCCTGGGCGTCGGCGACATCTTGCAGCTCCCAGCCGTGAACCGGCTCACCCGACGCGACGAAGTCAGTCCCGCGGAAGCGCGGAACGTCGTACAGCACACCGCGCGTGACGATCCCGTCACGCCAGAAGTCGACTGTTCCGCTGTGCTCGATCGGCATCCCGTTCTCGCCGAGGCGCTTGCCGTTCCACGCCAGCCCATTGGGACCAGCAATGTGTGAAAGCCCGTCGATGTGCGTGTCGACGAAGCTGTGCAGGAACATCGCGAGGTAGTCGCCGGCGCCGCGCGCATGCGGCATACCGACGAGATGGTGCGCAGGCCATGGGTTTGCCGGCCCCGGTTGCGTCTGGATCGGTCGTGCCATCGACACGGCGCGCCCTTCCTGTACGAGCGCTGCGGCATTGCGGCGGACGTCACCGGTGATGTGGTTCAAGGTCCCGAGTTCGTCAGCCTCTCCCCAGCGACCCCAGTTGTTGAAGCGCTCCGGATACTGCGCGTAATCCGCCGCGGACGGAGATGTCCTGTTGGCCAGACCCATGCTCTCTCCTCCATCACGCCAGCGACTCGCCGCCCGCCGCCTTCAGCGGCAGGTACGCGTCGACAGCTGTTCGGGCCGCCGCTCGAGACGGGCCCATCGTTACGGCGCTCGACTCCACGAGCCACAGCGCCTCTCTCCTCCTGCTGCGATGCGTAGCTTGCACAGCGCAGGCGCCCGCGTCAAGTAGAAATTGAAACGGCATTGCAAATTTCTGCGCTGCGGGCTAGCGTCTGCCGAACACCGATCACACGAAGGAGCCGGCCGTGAAGACCGTCATCGATTGGGATCTCTGCGAAGGCAACGGCGCGTGCGCCGTCGAGGCACCCGAACTGTTCGAGATGGATGACGACGACAACCTCGTCGTGCTGGACGAGCAGCCCTCCGATGCGCTGCGCGCCAAGCTCGAGGCCGCTGCTCGCGCGTGCCCCAAGCGAGCCATCACGTTCGAAGGTTGACCGTCAGCCGCAGCTCGCCGGAGGTGAAGCCTCCGGCCGCTGTGGGCCGATCACCCCGCCGAGCGGCATGCTGCGTCTAGCCCGGGACGTCGCTGGCGGCCTTGCCCCGACAGGCGCTACGTGGGATCAGCGTCCCGGTACTTCGGAGGAGTGAAGACCAGCTCGAGCAGATCCGCGAAGTCCTCGCGCAGCTCCTCAAGCGTGCGCTGGCCGTGCACCCAGCGCACGAGGCCTCCGAACGCGTGGGTCTCGATCATCGCACGGAGACGGACTGCATAGTCGGGGTCCAGCTCGTCCATGGGCGGCGATATGTGAGCCCCGAAGGCCCATGGCGGATAGGCGCGACGAAAGGCAACGACCGCCGGGTCGTCGCTGATAGCAGCGCGAACCCACGCCTCGACGACCTTTGGATGCGCTTCGAACTGCGCGGTGAGACGGTGCCACTGGTAGCGCGACTTGCGACGGAAATCCTGGCTGCCCCCCTGCGGGAGGCTCCGCAACGCTGCGCGCTCACACCACGCGCTCGTCGCGCGGAAGACGAGGAAGTCCCGCGATCCGAAGAAGCGATAGATCGTTCCGAGCGCCACACCAGTGCTTGCAAGGTCGCGCATTCTGACGGCGTCGTATCCGCCTCGGTCGGCGAGCTTCAACGTCGCGTGCAACACGACCCGCAGGCGCTCCTGCTGACGGAGGGTCAAGGCGCTTGGGGCCTTGCCCTCGAAGAACGGCGCGAGCGTCGTGGGCGCGACATCGAACACGACCTCGTCGAACTCAGGGTCGGCCTGGGCCCAGCCAGGAGGGATCCGGGGAGCCCCCGTCGGCCTGCTCTCGCGCGAAGTGATTGAGCCCACGTACCGAAGACTATCGCCCGCCGATTCCGCTCTGCTTCAGCAACTCAGTTTCGAAACGCCGTTGCAATTTTGCATCGAGCTGGCTACGGTGCCGTCACCATCAGCGGCGTGACCCTCGCTGTAACCCATCCCCGCGACATGCGAGGTCGGGAGGTGCACCGTGGTCGTCATCGCCGTTCCCCCCGGGCCTGGTCTACGCCACAGGCGAACCAGCGCCATCGTCAATGCAAGGAGCCCGATGTCTACCGTCTCCACTGTTCGTGGACTCGTCGAGGTCGACGAGCTCGGACAGGCGCTCATGCACGAGCACATCGTCAACATCAACGCAGAGATCTCCCGTGACCAACCGGAGCTCAGCTGGGGCGGCGACCGTCAGCTCGCGCTCGAGGCGATCGCCTCGAAGCTCAGAGACGTCAAGGCCGCCGGGATCGACACGATCGTCGACGCCACGGCGATCGGCCACGGTCGCGACATCGCCGCGCTGCGAGAGATCAACGCGATGGTCGATCTGAACATCATCGTGTCGACGGGCATCTACACCTACGACGACCTGCCGTTCTACTTCCAGTACCGTGCGCCGGCCGACGCATCGGCACGAGACGTGATGACGGAGATCTTCGTGCGCGACATCCGCGACGGGATCGCAGGCACGGATGTCCGCGCGGCGATCATCAAGGTCGCCACTGACCTGAAGGGCGTCACGCCGAACATCGAACGGATCCTGCGCGCCGCGGCGCGCGCGCATCGCGAGACTGGCGCGCCTATTACCACCCACACGCAGGTGTCGGAGCGCAACGGGCTTGATCAGCAGCGAATCTTCAAGGAAGAGGGGGTCGATCTCACTCGCGTGATCATCGGCCACAGCGGCGACTCCACAGACCTCGACTACCTTCGCGAGCTGATGGACGCGGGCTCGATGATCGGCGCCGACCGGTTCGGCCTCTACATGGCACCGCACTTCCCGTCGTTCGAGGAGCGGATCGAAACGCTCGTGAGGCTCATCGAGGCCGGGTACGGCGATCGCATCGTGCTCTCGCACGACTACACGGCGCACTCTGACTGGTTCCTCGAGAACCCTCTCCCAGTCGCGTCCGAATGGTCGTTCACACATGTCTCGTCAGCCGTGATCCCCGCTCTCCGTGAGCGCGGCGTGACCGAGGAGCAGATCGACGCGCTGCTGGTTCACAACCCGCGGCGCGTGTTCGCCGCGCAGGGCGCCTACTGACCACCATGCTCGCGCTTCGCTGCCCGTGCGGACTTCAGATATCGGGCTCGGATGAGGAAGAGCTCATCGCACGTGTGAACGACCACCTGACAAGACGGCATCCGCAGCAAGCCGGCGCCTACACGCGCGAGGACATCACCGCGCTCGCCTATCGCCTTCCCGACTCGAGCCTGTGACCAACGACGCGTCGCGCTCGCTGCCGGGATCCAGGCAAGGATCGCAGCGGCAGCGTGCGGTTGCGTGGCACCGGCTCGACGGAGGGAGCGCGCGGCCTCAGGTCCTGCCGCGCGCGGTCGGCGAGTTGATGCAGGTCGTCGAGCACGCGGGCTCCCGCACCCGCGATCGCTCCCGGCGCCCGCCACGCTCCCGAGCGCGTCAAGCGGATTCAAGCTCATTGACGTGCATCTAGCGGCCGAAGGGCACCCGGCGCGGCTGCGCTCCGTTCGGTCCACCGGCCGGTGGCGCCCCGGCGCTTAGGATCACGCCGGGCGTCTCGACGGCCTGCCCGGTCTGCCCGCGCGCAGCAGACGGCGGAACGTCAGCCGTCGGCGTGGTCGGTCGCGGGACAGGTGGCGGCGTGGCGGAGGCCGTCGCGCATCGCGCTCAGCCGCGCGATCGTCCGCTCCAGCTCGTCGGCCTTCGCGGCCAGCAGCGCGCGGTCGACGTGCGGCCGTCCGTCGTCGGTGAGCATCGGCGTGATCTCGTCGAGCGCGAGCCCGGCCCGGCGGCCGAGCGAGATCAGCGCGAGCCGCTCGAGCACCTGCGCATCGAACTGGCCCCGCAGCCCGCGGCGGCCGTTGGAGGTGATCAGGCCGCGCTGCTCGTAGTAGCGCAGCGTCGAGGCCGGCAGCCCGCTGCAGGTGAATCGCGGGCGAAGCGGCCGGCGTCGGGGAGCAATGGCGCGCGGTTCGCGGTATGCCGGCGTTACTGGTCCCACAACCCGCTAGCAGACGGCGACGCAGACCGGCTCGCCCAACCTCCCGCGTTCTAGAGTTCGCGCGACCGGGGAGCGCCGCTCAAGGTGCTCAGGGATCAGGGGACCAACACCCGCGCGGGGATAGCTGTGCCTCAAGAAAGGGCTGACGCATCGCGACAGTTATCGGGCTGCCGGGGAGGCAGAGCGCGCGTCCGGGCCTGCGCCGAGGACCGGCCTTCCAACGCCACACCGCCAGTTACTTCACGGCCGCAGCATCGTCGTCGGGCGCGCCGGGACGGGCTCGCCTAGGGACGTCCGGGATGGTCGTCTGCGCGGATGGTCGCGAACGTTGCCCGGACGTCGTCCACGAACTGCAGCGGCTGCTCCAAGGCGCCGAAGTGGCCGCCACGCTCAGGCTGGTTGAAGAAGATCACATTGCTATAGCGACGTTCCAGCCAACGTCGAGACTTGCGTACGTGTTCCTCCGGGAACATGGTGAATCCGGTCGGCAGCGTGATCGGCGTCGCCGGCGAGGCGGGTGAGGGCCGGCCGGATCTCACCATCTCCCAGTAGAGCCGGGCCGAGGACGCCGCTGTGTTGGTCAGCCAGTAGAGCGTGATGTCGTCAAGCATCTCGTCCTGGCTGAGCGAGCCCTCCGCGTCGCCGGGAGTGCCGCAGGTGTCCTGAAACATCGCGTAGATCCATGCCGCCAGCCCGACCGGTGAGTCCGCGAGCGCGTAGCCGATCGTCTGGGGGCGCGTGGACTGCACTCTGGCGTAGCCCGAGAGCTGGTCCCAGAAGAACTGCGCGCTGTCGAGCATCGCCTGCTCGTCCGTGGTCGCGTTCTCGATTTCGTCGGGCAGGGGCGGGAACATCGCGAAGTTGAGATGCAGGCCGACGAGCCCCGGAGGAGTTCTGCTCGCGATCGTGTCGGTGACCGCGCATCCGAGGTCGCCGCCCTGCGCGCCCCAGCGGTCGTAGCCGAGCCGGCGCATCAGCTCGATCCAGGCATCCGCGACGCGCGCGATGTTCCACCCAGGCTCACGCGGCCGCTCGGAGAAGCCAAAGCCCGGCATCGAGGGCACGACGACGTGGAACGCGGTCCTTGGATCTCCGCCGTGCGCGGCGGGATCGGTGAGCGGGCCGATGACCTTGCGGAACTCGAGGATCGAGCCGGGCCAGCCGTGAGTCAGAAGCAGCGGCAGGGCGTCCCGCTCTGGCGAGCGCACGTGCAGGAAGTGGATGCCGAGGCCGTCAATCGTGGTGCGGTACTGGCCCAACGCGTTGAGCTCGGCCTCGCACGTCCGCCAGTCGTATTCGCCACGCCACCGCTCTGTAAGCGCTCGCAGCTTCGCCAGCTGGGGCCCTTGGCTGGTGTCCCGCACGGTCTCGCGGTCGGGCCAGCGGACCCGGGCCACGCGGTCGCGCAGGTCAGCGAGATCGGACTCGGGAACGGACAGATGGAACGGTTCGATTCGATCAGTCATACGTTGCCTTCAGTCGGGCAGTCTGGGGAGGCGGTGCGCAGGAGCGGCAGCATGGCCTCGTCAACGAGCCGCGTTCGTTCATCGACATCAGGCATTCGGCCGTTGAGGAGCGTCATGGTGAGGAGCCACCCGAATGCGAGTTCGAGAACCATGTCGTAGCTGGCCGAGTTGACGTCGTCGCCCCGGGCCAGGGCGCGATCGAGGATGAGCGCTCCGACCTCGCGGATGCGCGCTTGGATCTGCGAGCGGACGAGATCGCGCAGCACTGCGTCCTGACGGATCGCTTCGGTGAGACCCAGGAGCGACGGGCCGCTGTCCCTGGCGAAGCTCTGCGCGATCTCCTCGACGGTTGCGAGCAGGTCGGTCCGCAAAGTGCCCGTGTCGGGTACCAGAACGTGCCCGCCGTCGGCGTTTCGCCGCAGCGCGTCGGCGATCAGCTCCGCCTTCGTGGGCCAGTTGCGGTACATCGTCGCCTTCGACGCCTTCGCGCGCCTGGCGATCGCGTCGACCGTGACCCGTTCATAGCCGATCTCGGCGACGAGCTCGGCGGCGGCGGCCAAGATCGCCGCGATGCGCCGCTCGCCCCGTAACGGAGAGCCACCGGCGGACGAGGCGACGGAGTGATGTCCATGTGGTGTGACCATGCGATCAGTACGAAACGGTACAGTACACTATCGACGATGGGTCGCCGGCCGAGCGGGACGACGGCCGGCTCACGACCTCCGCCCCGCCGACGGCGCCGCGGGTGACGCGCTGCTCGTCGGCGCGGCGCCAGCGCGTCGCGACCCTGCTCGTCGACGGAGCGACCTACCCCGAGATCGCGGCCGCGCTGATCGTCAGCCGTCACACCGTCGCCAGTCACATCGCCCACATCCTCGAGAGACTCGACGTCTCGACCTCGGCGTCGCAGCCGCTCGGGCCGTCCACGACGGCCTCATGCACGTCAGCTGAGATCCCCCAACCCGATCGCCTGAGCCGTCGCGCGCGATCAGTCGCGACCCGCGGCGCTGCTCAGGGCCATGCGCCGACGACGTCGACCGCGTCGAACGCCGCCCCGAAGGCTGGCAAATCGCTCACCGCCGCCTCGAGATCCTCTGGATGGACGCATTCGCGACGATCCCAAACCCGCTCGCGAGCTGACGCCGACGCTCTTGTGTGAGTCGGTGACCGACCCAGTCCGCGAGCACCGCCAAGTCGCCAGGGAACTGCCAAGGAGTGGGCCCTTGAGCAGGCGCGTCGGTGCCACTTGCGTGGCAGATTGCTTGTTGGGGTAGCGAGTGGTTGAGGAGTACGGCTCGCGCAGGTTCCTTCGTCTAGCGATGCCGTCGAGCATGCTCATGCAGCTTGTCGTGACAGCTGACGCGCCGGCGCAGGCCCGGGCAGCCGTCAATGCTTCGTGGAGCGGCGACCCGCGCGCCGAAGCTGCCTTGCTGGCAACCTCGGAGGTCGTCACCAACGCGCTGTTGCACGGCGATCTCGGTCACGACGACGTGATCGAGCTGCGGCTGAGCGACGACGGCGACCACCTCCGCGTCGGGGTGCTCAACCGCTCCGCGAACGGGTTCTCGACCGACGAGGTCGCCGCGCTGCACGGCCGACACGGGGCTGCCGACGCACTCGTCGGCGGCTGGGGGCTGGACATCGTCGGCGCGGTCAGCTCGCGCTGGGGCGTCCAGCACGACGGCGCGCGCACGCTGGTCTGGTTCGAGGTCTAGTTGGTATGCAACGTCACCCGATGTCCTCGAGAGGACCGAACAGGTCCACGCGAACCCAAGCCTCCGGGAATGCCCAGTGAAACGACCCCCCTCCCCCCTCCAAGGGCGATAGATAGTGCCACGCAGCCGCCCCTCACGCCCACACGGCTCTAGACTGCGTTCCAGTCGCGCTCGCCACTCTGGTATGCCGACGACGCTCAGACATCACTCGTTGCAGAAGCTCTGGGCAGAGTTGCGCTTAGTCGAGGCGCTCGCCGAGCAACCGTGCGGCCAGCCTGACCGCGGAACCCAGGCGCAACAGGCGATCAAACGGATGCGACGTGTCCGGGAGATCGAGATTCTCTACCGCAGCCTCCTGACGTCAGAGTTGGCTGCGCGGACGCCGCGGCGCGACGGATAGCCCAACCAGCCGTCTAGGCCATGGGGAACCGGAAGCACGTGCCGCGCGCGCTTCGACCGTCCGCATGTTGTAACCGCCTCACAGAAACGCCCCTTGGGGAGAGGGCGTCTACGGGAACCCACCGCCCAACGTATCGTCGGCCAAGCCTGCGGTTACCCGTGCGTACGGTTGCGCAGCAGCGTCTCGCGCGCCGCGCGCATGTGGTCGCGGATCAGGTCGCCGACATGCTCGGCCGCCGCGATGTTGCCCGAGCCGGCGGCGGCCGCGGCCGCTTCTACGATCTCGACATGCTCGTCGTGAACGCGTTCGAGTTCGTCGGCGGAGTAGCTGGTGTAAAGACGCAGCGCGGAGTACGCGTCGCGTGCGACCTGGATCGACTCGATGATCCGCTGGTAGGGGCAGCGGGCGTTGAGCAGGCTGTGGAACTCGATGTTCAGCTGCGCGCCGCGTCTGGGGCTCGCTGCCCTACCGTGGGCGCCGGCTTTCTCCATCTCGCGCAGAACGCCGCGAAGCCGCTTGACGTCGGCGGCGCTCATCCGCTGCACGCTCTCGGTCGCGGCGAACGGCTCGAGCAGCTCACGCATGATCAGCGTCTCGACGGCGACGCCCTGGTCGAACGGCGCTACCAGCAGTCTCGTCCCCTGGCGCACCAGCAGCCCGTCGGCCTCCAGCCGCTGGAGCGCCTCGCGGACGGGGGTGCGGCTGACGCCGAGGTCTCTCGCCAACTCGCTCTCTGCCAGCCACGACTCGGGCGGCAGCTCGCCCCAAACGATCCGGTCGCGCAGGATCTGCGCAGTCTGCTCGGCGAGCGTGACGCGCACCGGGCGCAGTGCGCGGCCTCCGGGGCGGGTCGTCGTAGGGGTGTCGTTGCTGCTCATGCAGACGCCGAATCCTCGCGCGTTTCACGGACGGAGGCGAATTGCGACGGGCGCTTGGAGAGAAAGGCATCGATCCCCTCCTCGCAGTCGTCGGTTGCGCGCGCCTGCTCGAACAGGCGGCGCTCGTGGTCGAGCCCGGCGTCGAGCCCCATCCGCTCTGCCGCGCGCACGGCGCGTTTGGCGAGACGCGCCGCGTGACGCGGCCGCGAGGCGACCTCGGCCGCCAGCGTCAGCGCCTCCTCGCGCAGCCGCTCGACCGACACGACGCGGTTGACGATCCCCATCTCGAGCGCCTCCCTGGCGTCGATGCGGCGGCCGGTCAGCACGAGCTCCATTGCGCGCTGACGTCCGAGCAGGTGACTCAAACGCTGCGTACCGCCGGCGCCCGGGATCAGCCCGAGCAGGATCTCCGGCTGGCCGAAGGTCGCCGTCTCCGAGGCGACGATCATGTCGCAGCTGAGCGCCAGCTCGCAGCCACCGCCGAGCGCGAGCCCTGAGACCGCCGCGATAGTTGGAACGCCGATCGCGCGGATCCGTGGCCAGTCGCCGGCACCGAAGCGCAGCAGTCCTTCGCGCCCCTGGTCGCGCATCCACTTCAGGTCGCCGCCGGCGGCGAAGACCCGTTCGCTGCCCTCGATCACGACACAGCCGACGGTGTTGTCCGCGTCGGCCTGCTCGAGCGCCTCCGCGAGTGCGGACATCAACTGCGGCGAGAGCGCGTTGCGCACTTCCGGGCGCGTGAGCGTAACGACGGCGACCGCCCCTACCCGTGCAGTCCGAACCGGCGGCTGAAGTGACGCTTCCTCGGGAATCACCGTACGCAGTATGCCGCATACAGATGCGCCTCCGCAGACGTGAGTAGTGAACAGCCGACGGCATCGCGACCATCACGCTTCGCCTTCTGCGCGCGTCCGCGACGTGCTGGCCCGCGCCGGCGACCCGGCCGAGGTCGAGGCGCGGCGAGAGCTGGAGACGCGAATTGCAACCACTTCCTCGCTCGGCGCCGCCTCCCGTACCGACGATCGCGGCGGTCGAAGGCGGACCGGTCAGCGCCCTGGCTCAACCTGGCGCTCGCCGCCGACGTGACCGTCATCGCCAGCGTGCGCGCTTGACCTCCGGCTTTCGCGCCACTCGCGATCCATCCCGGCGGCGCTCCCATGCGCCTGCTGCGCGAGCGGCGACGTCCTGCCCGCGCCCGCGAGCTGGCCTCGGCCGCGAACCCGGCGCTGGCCCGGCTCGCAACGCGGACGCTGCGGCGCAACGCGGCCGACGGCTGGGCGGCGCAGGTCGAGAGCGAGCGCGGCGCCCAGCTGACGACGTTGCTCACGCAGCGCTGACGTCCGGGAGCAGCTCGGCGAGCACCGTCTGCTGGTGTTCGCCGAGCCGCGGCACCGTTTGCGGGGCGCCGTCGTGCGCGACGCCGTCCAAGCGCGGCGAGACGACGCCGGGGTGGCCGTCGATCTCGACGAACAGGCCCATCTGCCGCGTCGCGGCATCGTCGACAGCTGCGCCGACCGTCCGGATCGGCGCCGCCAGCAGCCCCTCCCGACGCAGCCGCCCGACCCAGTGCTCGACCGGTCGCGTGCGCGTCTGCGCCGCGATCGCCGATTCCAGCTCCTCGCGGTGGGTGACGCGCAGCGCGTTGGTCGCGAACTGCTCGCGCTCGGCCAGGTCCGGCAGCTCAATCACGGAGCAGAAGACGCTCCAGCGCGCGTCGTTGATGACGCCGGTGATGAGGTGACCGTCGGCGCACGGGAAACCGCCGTAGGGCGAGATCGTCGGATGGTGCGAGCCCCAGCGCCGCGGTTGGTCGCCGGTCGCCGAGTAGCTCGTGACGAGGGTCCCGAGCGCGCCGATTGCGGTCGCGTAGAGCGAGACGTCGACGGGAGCGCCGACGCCCGACTCACGCGCGTGCAGCAGCGCGGCGACGATCCGCGTCGCGGCTGCCAGACCCGTCGCGATGTCGACCATCGCGATCCCCATCCGCACCGGCTCGCCGTCGGCCGGCCCGGTCACCTCCATCAGGCCCGACATCGCCTCAACGACGATCTCGGTGCCGGCCAGCCCGGCGTAGGGGCCAGTGCGCCCGTAGCCGGACACCGAGCAGGTGACGATCGCCGGGTTGATCCCGGCAAGCCGCTCGTGCGCGAGCCCGAGCTGCTCGGCGACCTCCGGGCGAAAGTTCTCGATCACGACGTCGACGCGCTCGACGAGCCGGTCCAGCGTCGCTCGGTCGTCGTCGTCGGTGAGGTCGAGCGCGATGCTGCGTTTGCCGCGGTTGAGCGCTGCGAAGTACGTCGAGACGGCCGCCTCCTCATCGAGGTACGGCGGGCCCCAGTGGCGCGTATCGTCACCGACCCGCGGCCGCTCGACCTTGATGACGTCGGCGCCGAGGTCGCTCAGCAGCAGTGAGCAGTACGGCCCTGAGAGAATGCGCGTGAAGTCGAGCACGCGCACCCCCTCCAGCGGACAGGCGGGATCGGGACTCATGCGATGTCCTCCCAGCCCGCCGCCATTCTGCCGCTGCCGCTCTTCGCGGCGTCGACGAACCGGGGACTCGCGGCCGCGCCGAGGCACGGACGCCCCTCGCGAACGTAGATCCAGACCTCGTCAGCCCGCTCTACGAACTCGCTGAGGCTGACGGGTGCCATCTCGTTGAACGGATGCCACAGCACGGCCTGCGCCCGCGACCGAGACGAGATGAACGCAGAGTCCTCACGTGCGCTTGCACCGGTCATGCAACCGTTCTCCACTCGAATGTCCTTGTATACGGCATGCCGCGTACGGTACGCCGCGATGCTAGCGCGTGTTTCTCCACATATCTAGGAGGCGCTCATGTCCCGCGCGTCGCCGGTCAGGGCAGCAGGCGCCGCACCGAGGGACCAGGAGTGCATGTGGCGAGACGTCGCAGCTGGCAACGTGACGAGCCGAGCGCGACGGTCGCGCGGGCAGGCGCCATCTTCGGCGCCTGCCCGTCTGCGAGTGGTGGCTGCTAGCGCCGGATCGTCACCGGCATCGTCTGGGTCTTCGGCTTGCGGCCTGGCAGCGTCGTCTTGACCACGACGCGCGCCTTGATCGCGCGATGCGCTCGAAGCGCGACTCGCAGCTTGCGGGTGGCGGCCGAGCCCGTCTTGAGGCGCATACGCACCGTCACGGCATTCGTCGTTGTGCGTTGGATCCGCGCGAGGTTCGTCGCTCGCCTTTCTCCCGGCAGTCGCGCGGACAACGTGACCGTGATCGTGGCGCGCTGTGGCAGCTCGACGCGCACAAGCAGGCCCTTGCTGCGCAAGCCGCTGAGACGGACGGTCTTCGCAACCGTCGAGGTGACCGTCGACGAAGGTCTTCTCGCGATCGGCGGTCTGAGCTGCTCGATCGGCGGTCTGGGCTGCTCGACCGGCGGTCTTGGCTGTTCACTGGGCACGCGCAGATCAGCGGTGACGCGGTTGTAGGGCGTCAGACGCACCGGCCCGATCAGGCCGGTCGTCTCGGTTGCTCCCGATGCGACGACCGCAGTCAGCTTGTTGCGCAGCGTCGAGGCGAAGACGACCTTGATTGTGTTCCCGCCGGAGCGCAGCAGTGACGAGACGTCGATGGTGTCGGCTGCGACAGGCGCCGCCGAAGCGAGCGTGCCGTTCACATATGCCTGCGCCGAGCCTCCTTCGACTCTGCCGAGGTCGAGGTAGGCCCCTCGTGCTGCGGCTGTCCAGTCGTCGGGCAGGTTGACGATGGTCTCGTAGGTGCCGATTCCGGCAGCCGATCTGAGCGCGTCGATCGATCGCCAATCCGTGAGGTCTGCGAGATCGACCTCGATCGTCGGCTGGATCGGCTCGGGTCCGACCTGTCTGACGGTCAGCTTCCAGTTGGTCGCCGTGACGGCTGCGGGAAGGGCCGGCAGGGAGGCTGTCTGATCGTGGCCGTTGCTGAGCTTCAGCGTCCGCGTGCCGCTGCCTGTGTCGACGATGTCGACGGTCGACCCGGCGCCGGGCTGGATCGCCTCCGCGTCGGATGCGACGACGTGGATGGAATCGTCGAGGTTGCCCTTGGGGAAGGCGATGACGACGTTCTCGCCCGCCTCGAGGTTGATCGGCACCGTAACGCGCCCGCTCTCGGCGCTGTAGGTCGACACCGGACGGATCTCGCCGGTCCAGAGATCGAGCGTCTGCGGCCGCCCGGTCGCCTTGAAGGCGGGCGAGAACGCGACGTCTCTGGTCGTGGGGTTGTGGATGTAGTAGATGTCGGAGGAGGCGGTTTCGCGGTGCTGCCCGTAGACCTGCTCGCCCGTCGACCAATCGATGTCAGGACGCACGCCGATCGCCTGGAGCGCGGCGCCGACCTCAGACGGCTGTGCGACCTGGCGGACGCTGGGGCGCTCCACCATCCGCTCGATCGCCTTGGCGACGCGTGCGTCGGCCTGCTTGGGGTTGAGATTCGTCGCCGCACGGTTGGGACGTTCGCCGACGAACACGATCGCCAGCCCCTTCTCGACTTGATCAGCGAGCGCCTCAGCGGTGTCGGGGCGCAGTGCCTTCTGATTGATCACGACCGCCCGGTAGGCCGGACCTCTCGGAAACAGTGTCCCGTTGCCCTGGGCCTCCGGCTGGGCGATGCCATCCGAGTCGATGTACTGCAGCTGGTAGCCGCGGGTCTCCATCGAGCGGGTGTCGAAGAGCGCTCTTGGCGGGACTCTGTTCTGCCCGTCGGCGGCTGAGGTAATGAAGCCGTCGTAGAGGACCGCGACGTCGGAGCGGGAGCTGCCTGACATAAGCGTGTAGGTGCCGCGTGCCCAATAGTCGGTGAGCGGCTTCCACATCGACCACTGCGGGTACGTGTCGGCATTCCACGTCTCGGAGATCCCGTTGCTGAAGCGGCTCGTGCCCGGCCATCTCGCGCCGGTTGCCTGGTAGTTGTAGCCGTGCGGGATCGGACGGGAAACGCCCGTCGCCCATGCGATGTTCATGAGCTGCTCGTATCTGCGCAGCGTCATCTGGAATGGAACGCGGTTGGCGCCGAGCTCGTTGCCGACCTCGTTCTCGCCGCCCTGGTGCGCGCCGCCGGCGACCGAGCGGTAGTGGTCCATCATGAACTGGAACCAGCCGTCCGAGCTAGTGTCGTAGGGTGGTGTGAACCAACCACCGGCGTTCAGGCTCTCGTCGTCGGGCAGACCGCCCGCCTCGGCAACCTCTCGCGCCCCGCGACTGGTGTTCAGCGAATCACCGTAGGCGGCCTGCGTGCGGAAGCGCATGTCGTAGTTGGCCGACCAGTCGGCGAGCTTATCGATGTGCTCGTCCGCGTACAGATCGTCGAGCAGGACGTGATAGTCGGCGCGCACCCGATCGGCGGCCTGCGAAGGGAGATCGAAGTCAGGAACGGCGTCGCGGCCCTTGACCTTGTACAGCGCCTCGCCTTGGCGGAAGATCAGCGGCAGGTATTTGGTCAGGTCGTAACCGCGACGGTTCTTGAACTCGCTGAGCATCTGGCGCGACCAGTACGCAGACGTAGCGTTCAGCTCGAGCGAGTCCTCAAAGAAGCTACCTCCAACGGCACGCAACGGATCGGTGTTCGCGGGACCGATCTGGTTCTCAGACACATAGCCGGCCGCGGCGTTGATGCTCTCAGTGTCAAAGAGGCTCGCGACGCCTCTGGCGCCCTGCGCAGTGTCCCGCGACCAGAACGCGAAGACGATCCAGTCGCCGGTCGGTGCGGTCCACGTCAGGTTGCCGCCCGAGACCTGATCGGTGATGTCCCGCAACGAGGAGGGATCCAGGACCGTCGACGTCGCCGGCGGGTTGATCGTTCCGCCGGGTCTAGCAGGTGGCTGGACTGGCGGTCCGGGCGTCGAGACCCGCGCAGCGGTGACCGCGACGAGTCTCGCGTTGCGCGCGTTGGTGGGATCGTCATACGGATACGGGAGCGAGCCCGAGAAGATCCCGCCCCCGGCGACATCCGCGCGCCCGTACTGCAGCTCCTTCTGGGACAGGTCCGTGCCCGCTCTCGTGGCCGGCGTCGCCACCGGCCAACTCGCACCGACCGTCATGTCGATTTCGAAGTCGTTTCTGCTGGCGAAGTCAATCGCGAGACCGAGGTTCTCACGCTGGGCATCGGTCGCCCAGCTCGCGGCGTCGTACGCGATCTCCGCGCCGCTGAAGCCCGCAGCCTTGATCGCCTCAAGCTCTCTGCGCGTCTCGTCGGTGTCATACGGGGCCGCCCACCACCAGCGGATCTTTGGACGCGCGTCGTTGGGCGGCGCCAAGAACGCCCCGGGATTCTTAAGCGGATCCCACGCGACCGACGCGAACGGCGCACTGGCCTCCGCCGCTCGGGGCGGCGGCGCACTCATCGCCGGCGTCGCCGCGCCCAGCGTCGCTGCCACGGTGATCGCGAGCGTCACTCGCTTGCATTTCGCCATCTCTCCTCCTTCACCGAGCGACCTAGGCGCACTCGGAACTCTCCTGAACTCCGTTGTCGCCCCGACCGACACCGCTGGTCGATCATGGGCGATGATGCGATCTTATGGTCGGGATGGGAGCGAAAGGCACCGGCGACAACGCAATACCGTCCATAGAGAAACTCGATGGAACCCTGCGCCTCAAGCAGCTCGCCGTGGCACTGCGTCTCCTGCCCGGGATCAGGAGTGGGCCGTCGCCGGTTCGAGCAAGCTTGCGACCTCAGCGCTCGTCGGAGCGCCGATCGGATTGACGTCAGCTGCCCGGTCGACGCGCAGCGTGTCTCACAAGAGGGAGCGGGGGCGTGTGAGGCGGCGGAGCATCTCGATGCGCGCCTAACGTGCCCTCGCGACAGACGCCTACGGCCGCACGACCACCTTCAGCCGTCTGCTCGCCGTTCCCACGAACGGGAAGCTCGAGTCCTCGCCGACGACGACGCGGAAGCGATAGACGACTGGATCGAAGGTGCGGGCGAAGCGGTAGGAAACCTTGAAGCGTCCGTTGCGCCCGGTGCGGGGGTCCTTCTGCTCCGTGCGTGCCGGCGTCCAACCGCGGCGAGTGACCCAAGCCTGCAACGACAGCGGGACGCCCCCGCGCGGCGTGCCGGCGACGCGACCGACGAAGACCGCGGCGCGGCCGTTGCGCACGCGGTCGCGCACGGCTCTGACGGTCACGAAGGCGCGGACCTGCAGGTTGAACTCGGCCGCCGACGTAAAGCCCTCCTGCTCGACGCTGGCCTTGTAGGAGAAGCGGAGCGTGCGCGACGTCGTGGTCGGGACGCGCGCCGTGAAGCGACCGGCTCTGTCAGTGGCCACCTTGCCGAGCGACTTCCAGGCCGCTCCCTTGGCGCCGCGCCGCGGGACCAGCCGCCGTGTGTCGACCTGCAACGTCGCGCCGGCGATCGCTCGGTCGTTCTCATCGACGAGGCGGCCGCGCACGTCGAGTCGCTTGCGATACGAAACGGTCTTCTCATCGGCGCGGAGCCGAACCAGCGCTTTCGCGCTCGCGCCCGCTCCGTTGTTCGGCCGCGACGCCGGGGGCTCGACGACCGTCGTGCCGAGCGGTCTGCCGCGGTCCGGCTCCGCGATGTGGACGATCCGAGGCGGCACGATGTCGGTTCGATTGCCCGCCACGTCCTCGACGCGCGCGCGCACGAGATGATCGCCGGCGGGCAGCTGGCTCGTGTCGATCGCGACGCGCTTGTCGGCAACAACTCGCGGGCACGGAACGGGATGGAGGAACTCGTACGCATCGCTCGTCTCGCCGGCTGGAGCGCAGCGGCCGTCGAGTCGATCGAGGATCGGGGCTGCGAGCTCCCGCCAGCCTCCTGACTGGTTGATCTTCACCTCGACGATCGCTCGGTAGACCCCGCCTCCGACGTCGGCCGCGTCGAACGCCGCCTCGAGCCGTCCGCTGACCGGGCTGCCGCTCGCCAACGTCCCGGTCGCGCGCTGAACCGTCGGAGCGTGGTCGTCGCCAAGGCGTACGGCTGCCGCCGCGATCTCGACTCTGCCGAGGGCGCCGCCGAGCCCCGTCTCGCATCTTCCGTCGGCCGTCTCGCGCACGCACCACGCCATGAAGTACATGCGCGGCGTGTTCAGCCCGCCGAGGTCGACGTAGTTGATCGCCCCGTTCATTCCGTCGGCCTTCCACCACGGGGCCGAGCCGCACCCGAACCCATCGGTGAACGGGAATCCGTCTCGGACGATCACTCCAGGATCGGTCACGCTGACGACGGGTCCGATGGCTACCCGCCCGCTGCTGAGAGGTCCGGCCTCGGCGCAGAGACCGACACGAATGCCGGCGATGGACGTTCCGTTGGGCGCCGCGAAGCTCCACCCCACCCGATCGTCGACTCTGCTCACATCGGACTGGGCGAGCAGCGTGGCGCGGAGAGCACCGGCCGGGTGGGTTCTTCCCACCTGCGAGCAGTCTTCGTAGATCGTGGCCAGGTGCGGAGCTGCGACCGAGACCTCCGTGGACCACCCCTCAGTCGAGGCCCATCCCCCAGAAGGCGTGTGGCAGCTGTGCGCGACATATGTGCCGGCCGCAGCCAGCGGCGCGGCGACGGCGAAACCGAGGGCGGCCCCGACAATGAGCGCGACGATCTCAGCGAGCCGTGGTGTCCGTCGATGAGATCTGAGCATCGTGTACTCCTGTCGCAGCTTCACCTGGATCCACCCCCTTGGATCTGTCGAACGCGTTGGACGACCGTCGTCTTCTTGTAGAGGGCGCTGCCTCGAAAATGAGCGGTCACGATCCAGCTCGGCCGAAGTGTCCGTCTGCCGATTTCGAGTTCGGCGACGAAGCGGCCTCTTCGAACTCGGACCGTTCGGCGGGCGAGCGGCGCGCCCTTCGCGGTGCTCCGAACCGCGACGGTGATCCGTCCGCTGAATCTCCGGTCAAGAGTGCCGACGACACGGACCTTGCCTCGCCGGCGGACCACACTTCGGACACGGAGCCCGAGGTTCCCGGGCTGGGCGCGCGGGGCTCTCGGCGGTCCGCTCCCCGGAGGACGGCCGCCACTGGGCGCCTGAGTCGGGACCGGCTCGACGAGGACCCGCGCGGCCGCCGCGCGATCGACATGGCCGGCCTCGTCCTGGAGCCAGACCAGTAAGTCCCAAGGCGATCTCCCAGCCGGTGGACGGACGCCCTCCAGTGACGAGACGTGATCAGCCGAGACGATGCCGCTGCCGACGCACGCCGTGGACGAGCCGATCGGGCAGAACTGGTAGTGGGCGGCCATGATCGGAGCCCCGGCGCCCTGCTCCGGGTTCCCCCAGGCCACGTCGATCGCTCCGTCCGCTCGGTGTCTGAAGCCGAGGCCGATCGGGGCGCCCGGCGCGTGATTGTCGATCGAGAACGGCGTTGGCGCCGCCGTCGACGTTTGCCCCGCCGCGTCCGTGGCGCGCACGGCGGCGGTATGCGCGCCGTCCACCAACCTCGTCAGATCGACAGCCGTCGTCAGCTGCGCGTCGCGCGGGCAAGGCCGCATGCGGTCATAGCTGCAGCTCTGATTCGCGGCGGAGACAACCCCGCTGTCGACGAGCAGCTCCAGGCGCTTGATCCCACTCGCGTCGCTCGCGTTGATCTCCGCCTGCTCCGTTCCGGTTCGCCAACGGCGTCCGTCGGCCAAGCCGCCGGCGAGCGGCGACAGCTGCGGAGGGTCAGGATCGCTGACCGTGAACGTCGCGCCGTAGACGATCGCCCAAGCGCTGCGCAGCGAGGTGCCGGTGGTGCACTCGCCGATCGACGCGCGGCAGCTGATGCCCCAGCTCAACGAGGTCGTATCGAGACCGTTGTAGGTCTCGAGCGCGGCGGGGTCCGTCGGCAGCGCGCCGACCGTGCAGCTGAGCGCCGAGCTGATCTCGCACGTGTCGAGCGTCACGCCGCTGCCCGTTCTCGTCCAGACGTCCCAGCTGTTGGAGCGCTTGCCAAGGTAGCGTCGCAACCTCGCCGAGACGATCGTCGTGCCGGTGACCGCGTTCACGATCCAGTTGGCGATGGCACCTCTCGGCGCATTCGGCGCGTCGGTCACGTCCACCGCCGCGAGTCCGTCGAACTGAGCGGCCGGGTTGGCCCGACACGAGCTGGTCACCGAGAGCGAGATGGGATGCGAGCTGTGCCCGACCGCTTCGGAGGCGACAGGTGCGGTGACGGCGGAGTCCGCGCAGAGGTGGACGTCGAACGTGGCGGCCGCCGCTTCGCCGGACAGCGCGAGCGCGCCGATCCCGCTGAGTGCGAAGACGACGAACCGTGGCTTCATCGACGTGCTCTCCGCGCTGGCCCAACCCTCACGATCGTTGTCGCGCTCGTGGGACGTCTGCGCGCGAGGTCGGTGTAGTGGACGGTTGCCCGGATTGCCTGCAGCGACCTGACGACGGCGTAGCTGGCGCGTCGTCTCGTCCGCAAGATTCCGACTCGGCGCATCCGGTCCGGTCTCGAGCCACGAGATCGGACCGAGAAGACGACGGTTGCCGCCGCCCCGTGAGGCAGGTTGCTGAACCTCACGACGAGACGCCGCGGTCGTCTCGCCGTGCGGCGCACGACGACTCTCGGACGCGCGAGACGCTCGGCCGGCGGAGCAAGATCGGGGCGGCCGTCGTCCGGCGGCGATGGCGGTGTCGGCGGTGGCACTGGACCGAGCTTCGGGGCGGTGTCGACGACTGCGCCGAGGCCGGCGGCACGGAACGCTCCCGCGACGTGCAGGTAGGCGCCGGCCGGCGAAGCTCTCGCTCCGGCAAGCAGCAGCTGCTCGGCGGCGTCCGGCCCGAGGTCCGGACGCCACGAGCGAAGCGCGCTGAGTGCTCCGGCGGTGATGGCGGCGGCAGCAGTCGTCCCCTCGAAGGCGACACCGGCACCGGTGATCGGGTCGGTCGCATCGACGCCGCACCCGGGCGCTTGGAGGCGGGCACCCACGGCGCTCAATGCACAACGGGAGCCGTCGGCGGCGGCCCCGCCGACCGACAGCACCCCCGGCAGCTGCGCGGGCGTCTCGAGCGCCCCACCGCCGTTGTTGCCCGCAGCGGCGACGACGTTCAGGCCGCGTCTGCGCGCGCTCGCGACTCTGTCTGCCATGGCAGCGGCTTGCTCCTCGGTCAGTGACGCGGCGGATCCGAGCGCCATCAGCACGACCGTGATGCCGTAGTAGCTGGCGAGTTCGTCGCAGCGCTGCAGTCCGTGGTAGTAGCTCGGCACCGTGAACTCGTCCGCTCCGTTGACGTTCGCCCGGACGCTCACCACCCGCGCCGGTGGCCAGATGCCGACCGTGCCCCAGCTGTTCGGCGCGGCGGTGATCAGCGCCGCCACGAGCGTGCCGTGACGTGTCGGGCTCATGTCCCCCACGAGGTCGTCCCAGACCGAGATCCGCGCCGCGACCGACGCCGTGTCCGGCGTGAGCTCGACGCCCGTGTCGACCATGCAGACGGCGCCGATCGTCGACGGCGGAGCCGCTGTCACGAGGAACTCTGCCACGGTGCTGCGAGCCTGCGACGTGACGACGGTCTCGGCTGCGCTGGGTTGAGCCAGGAGGGCGTACGCAGCGACGACGAGCAGCGCATTCCACCAGCGTCTGAAGCCGCATCCCCGCCGTCGCAGTCTCGCCCCGTCGACCAACTGCCTGCCCTCACGAACCCGACACGTCGCCGTCAGCCGGTAGCGCGTCGACCTCCGGCCAAACGACAAGATGAGTGCCAGTGTGCCCACTCTGAATGGTTTTTGACCATTCAACACCTTCATTTCTGGTGCCGCCGGTCTTCAAGCCAGAGAACCGCGGCGTCGACCCCGATCGAGAACCGGCCGAAGGTGCGGGTGACGGTGCTCGCCGGCGGCCATCTGTCTCCGCTCCAGCGTGCCCACGCTGTGCCGCTGCGCTCGCGAGCACGCGTCGCGTGCCAGTCGGACGAGTTCGGCCAGCGGCCGTAGCGCCGGCGCCACTCGAGCATCCTTTCGACGATCAGCTGCCGATCCCACTTTCGGGAGCGCCCGCCAGCGCAGCGGCGGCAGTGTCGGCGCGCCGCTCGAGGACGGTTGCCGCTCGTGCGGGTGCCGCAGCACTCGCAATGTGACCCATAGCCAGCTCGACGTCGCCGCGCCCGCGATCCGGCGGGATCGGTCAGCCAGCCTCGTACCGTGCTTGGGGCCACGCCGAGTCGTTCTCCGATCTCACGACGGGAGGCACCCCTCCGAGACATCTGCAGCGCGGTTGCTCGTCGATCCACACCACGAGCTTCGCGCGGGGCTGCGACGACGGACCAGCCGCCGTTGGCGCAACCGCCGGTTCGTGTTCGAGACAGAAAAAGGGGCGGCAAAAACTCGCCGCCCCTTCTTCTACACGGCGCGCCCACGGGCTCGGCCGTGACGCGCGTAGTGACGGACGATGTCGCCCGCCGCGACCGGGACCGGTGCGCCCGATCGCTTCAGCGGGGTGACGTTCAGCGTGCCCTGATCCTTCGAGCTGACGGTACCGAAGGCTGTGCAGTCGCCGACGCGGAACTTGACGACGTCGCCCGCCCGAATCGGCCGCGTCGAGACTCTTCCGGTGGAGACGTGAGGCCGCGCGCGCCAGTGGCCGATGATCTCCCGGGCGCCGGCGCTCATGTACGAGACCGCCGGGCGCAGCGGTCGGATGGAGAGCCGCCGGCCGTCAGGTTCGCGGCCCGCGACGATCGCCTCGAACTGCCGCCCGCGGCGATCGACCAGGACGATGTCGTCGTTCTTGATCCCTGCGGTCTTCATCGTCGCGCCCTCCTTGTCGTACCGTGGTGGACGCCGACTCCATCGCTGTCCTGCCGGCTCTGCATCGAGGCCTCCTTCGGTGGTCGTGGGCATTGGTTCGGACCGGCGTCGAGCGCCATCAGCTGCGCTCGACTGTCTGGGAGGAGATGGGCCAGAAGCCGACAATCTCCTCGCTCAATCGAGCGGCGGCGTGGGCGAGTCGCCTCGCCTCGCCGTGATCTCCCGTTCGCCAGGCGTCCATCGCCGCCGCCGCGATCGTCGCGATCGCGGCGGCGTGTTCCTGCTCGAGGCGGTGCCGATCTGCGTCCGTCGCACCGACCAGCAGCTCGTGGACGTGACGGCGTTGACCGTCAGCCTCGTCGCGCCAGAACGGGATCGCCGGCGTAGGCAGCTCGATGCGCGTCCAGCTCGGCAACAGGTCGCTGCGGACCGAGAACGTCATGCCGTCCGTGAACAGGTCGAGGACATGGCGACTCGTCGGAGATGGCGCGAAAAGCACCCCCTCGAGTTTCGTCAGCGCTCCCGCGCGCTAGCGGTCGCGCCGCTTCGGCCATCTGCCGTGGAGGCGATGGTGTGCGAGCGCATAGACGTCTTGGCGAAGGCCGCCGTCGAGGTGTCCGACTCCGGCGGCGATGAACGTCAGCCCGAGCTGGCCGTCGTCCAGGCGCGTCACCTGGAAGACGATGTGCCAGGCGCCGCCGGGGCCGGGGACGTAGGTCTTTACGCAGCCGGGCAGGTCAGTTCCACCGGCATGGTCCGTTTGGCAGCGCCGCCGCGCGGCGGCGGGAAGACCGTCACGCTCGATCCGGAGCCGAGCGGCGCGAAGCGCTGCTCGGCCGGTTCCGCCCGCCGCAGACGTGCCGGTGTCCGAGCGGATGCGCGACGTCGATCAGAACCTGCGCAGCGCCTCCGCGTGCCGTGCGACGCTCAGCGCATGTGCGGATGGGACTGGGCGACGATCCTTACGATCGCGGGCGCGTCGTTCGAGCTGGTCGGCCTCGGCTTCGTCTTCATCGAGCTGGCAACCATCCGGAGCAGAGAACTCCACCAGCCGCTCCCCTGGGCTCGATCCCTCACATCCGGTGGAGACCCTGACGCGGCAGATCCCAGTTCTAAGGAGCACGGAATGGGCCGCGTCTCCGGCGATTCTGCGCTGCCGACGGTACCTAGGGTCCGGTCGGCAGCTGAGTTCATGGCGTTCGGCGCAGACCCCGTGACGGCGTCAGAGATGGTCGCCGAGGACCTCCGACGTGCAGCAGCCGCCGACGCGACCGAGCGAGCGCGCGAAGTCGACGTGAGGGCTGCCGAGCGAGCTGATCAGCTCGCAGCGGAGATCGCCCGCAGGGAAGCCGAACACAGAGCCATGCTGAGAACCTTGTTGACGCGCCAAGCGACGGGGGCAGTACTTGTTCTCGGAGGACTGATCCTCGGCACCGTCGGCAACCTCATGTAGTACACACGCGGTTCCAGCACCGGGTGCCAATCCGCAACATCGGCACCCGCATGGTCGTCGTCGAGGCCGTCAAGACGATGGTCGTCGTGCAGAAGGACACGACGGAACTGCTGCGTCTGCGCTTTCCTGACAGGCATTTCCTGGGCCCGCGGGTCTGTTTTTCCGCTCTGAGCGAGGTCACTAGCCAACAGCCCCCGCACGAACGTGCATCATCGGCAGCGGCGTGACAGGCCAGTCGCCCCGCCTCGCAGACTCCCTAGTACGGACGCGAGGCGGGGCGGCCGCTCTGCGGAGGCTAGCGAGGCTGCATGAGCGATGTGTGAACTCCATGACAAGTCCGCCAACTTCCCCGCATCGTCCGCTCGGCGATCGGCGGGGTCTACCGCTTCGGCGCTCGCGCGACTGGTTCTTGGCACGATGCGCCGATGGCGCTCACTGCCCGGTTCAAGATCGGCTCGGCGTTCCCCGCCGACGACCCGATCGCCCGCTTCGTGCCGTCCTCTCGATGGTCAGCAACGACCACCTCCGCGCCGTCGCAGAACTGGAGGACTCCGTCAGCGAGACGGGCGAGGCTCGCGCTCGGCGCACACGGCTGTTCCGCTGGCTGACGGCGTCGCAGTTCGAGGCGATCGACTTCAGCTCGAACACGCGCAGGTGGTTCCTGAGAGAGGTCGACAGACTGCTTGCAGCACCCGCAGCCAGAGAGGCGCTGACGGCGGTCCTGGCGGCGAACGACGCTAAGTCAGAGAAGTACCTCGGCGACTGGCTGGAGGACGGCGCAACGTGATGTTCCACTACGCCAAAGTCCACCCGGCCAGCGATGACCTCAGTGATGCCGTCGTTGCTTTCTTCTCGGTGACCGGCGGGATCATCGGCTCGGCTCCCGCGCGCGACTGACCGACTTCACCTCGGCCGCGAGCGCCTTGGGTGCAGCTTCAAGATCGTCGGCCTCGACGTAAGGCGTCTGCCAGTCGAGAGCCAGGCGTACGCGGTGAGAGGTGCGTCGAGGTCGATCCCCGCCGCCTGAACCTCTTGGACGTAGAAGTGTCCTGTGCCAGCATCACGCGCGGGGACAGTGCCGGGCACGGTGCCGGCGACGTTAGCCTGGTGCATCATCGGCAGTTGGCCTTCCGAGCCGTCTTGCAGGTCGAGCCCGCAACTCGCGACGCGTACTGGGTGCTCGCTGCTGTTGATGACCGTGACCGTGACAAGCGTCTCGGGGGGATCGACAGTCATCCCGATTTCAGCGAGCACTTCGACCCGTGTCGATCTCGAACGCTTCCACGAGTACACCTGCCAACCCAGAGCACACGTGCTCGCTACCGCGGCGTAGATTCCAACGATTTCCCCGGCGGTCATGAAGGGATCCTCGGTGATCGACCGTCTTCCAGCAAGCGGCAACCGAAACGACCCCCTGACCCCCGAGCCCGACACAGCATCGGCCACCCACCCACCCAGCCTCACGATGTCGCGCTCGCCCGGAACTTTCGGTCCGAGGGCCTCGCATCGCGGCCGTACGTCAGCCGTCTCGGCGGCCCAGGCGCTCGGCCAACGTGCCTTGGAGCGCGTCCTCGGCATCCTCGACGCACCTTGCGAATCGACGTGCGAAACGCAGCAGCTCAGGCGCCCGCTCGCGCACCAGCGCCGCCACAAGCTCGTCTGCGTCCAGCTCGGCGAGCCGCTGGCATGAAGGCGTCACCGAGACTCCTCTCGTCGGCGCGGAATCAGGCGATAGAGAACCCGGTCGGGCACGACGAGCGGCTTGCCACCCTCGAAGCGAGCGCCGACCGACGCCGCCCTGCCGAACGGCGGATTGGCGAGCGAGAGCGTGCACTGCAGGGGCTGGAGGCGACCGCGACGCCGATCGAAGCCGACGAGCGGCTGCGCGAGCGCGTTGCCGCAGCCGATCCAGAACTGGTCCGGATGGGCGCCAGCGAGCACGAGGCTGGCGCGCGCGATCGCCGCCGTCCGCGGGTCCAGCTCGACGCCGATCAGCGTGAGAGCCAAGGCGGCCGTCGTCCCGTGCAGCTCGCGCGCGACGTCGAGCGCTGCCACCAGCATGACGCCGCCGCCGCAGGCAGGGTCGAGCACCCAGTCGGTCGGCGACGGTTCTTGTACCTGCGCGAGCACGCGCGCCAGCGAGTACGGCGTGAAGAACGCTCCTTGCCACTGCGCCGTGGTCAGGCTGCGCGTCGTCTGGTACGCCTCAGCCAGGCAGGTCGCCGAGGGGTAGGACGCGACGACGCGCTCGACCCGCTCGACTGATCGCTGAAGCGAGGACGCCGAGCAGCGGGTGAACTCGACCCCGTCGAAGAAGCCCGTCAGCGCCGGCCAGAGCTTCTCGCAACCGCGGCACGTCTCGTCGAGAACGGAACCGAGACAGTCACCTGGGACATCCGCGAGGCCGTCCCAGGCGGTGGAGGAACTGGACGTGCCCGGCAGGCTGGTGCCGAGCAGCCGGAGGAACAGGAACGCGAGCGCGTGCTCAGCCGAGTGCCGCTCCCCGCTGAATCCGAGCAGGGTCGTGAGATGCAGGCGCCGGCTCATCGCGCACGGCCGTCATGCGGCCCGGAGATCTCGACGGAGCGTCCCACTCGTGTGTCGAGCTCAGCGCGGACCTCGAAGCGCGCCATGCCCCTATCGAGCAGCAGCGGCACGAGCTCGCGCGCGAGCCACGTTGCGTGGACCGCAGCCAGCTCGTGGTCGTCGATCCCGATGACGACGTGGCCGCCCCTTGCCGTGAGCGAGTCGGGGCCGTGCGGGACGAACGCGAGCCGGCCGCGCTCGAAGCCTGCCTCTTGGTTCGAGAAGCGAACCTGCTGCACAGATCGGTGGTCGCCGGCGAAGAGCAGGAAGCTGCCGTTGACGACGAACGGCGCGACGGCCCGGAGGGCCTCATAGCTCACCTCCCAGGATTCCAGCGGCGCTCTCGTGAACTGGAGCCGAAACGACTCACCGTCGTCGGCGGCCGTAACGTCCCAGCCGCATCTCCAGAAGTTCGCGACGAGCTGGCCACGGCTCGCGATCACCGGGTCGACGCTGGCGCGGCCGATGGCGCCGAGTGCCGCGGCGGCGTCAAGCAGATTCGTAAAGCGGAGGTGCGAATCGAGCACCTGGATCGGACGGTCGAACATGTTGCGTTCCCTTCAGAAAGGCGGTTCGGTGGCGCGGCGGTGGCGCGCGGTGATCGACGACGCGAACGAGCGCGTCGGATCGGGCTGAATCAGCGCGGTCGGTTGCCGTCGCCAGCGGCGCGCACGTGTCGCCCGCCGCGCCCGATCAGCTCGGTGCGGATCTCGAACGTCTGCATGCCGCAGGCTTCGACCGCCTGGCGCACTCCGTGGGTGAGGAAGTCGGCGTCGACCGACCGGAGGCCTCTGTCCTTGAGTCCGACGGCGATGTGGCCGCGAAGCCGGCCCGTTCGGCCCGCCGGCACGAATGCCAAGTGGCCGCGCTCGAAGTCGACGCGTCTCTTGCGGAAGCGCAGGTACTGCGTCGTCGCGCCGCCCCGCAGGAGCACGAAGCTCCCCTCAGCGATGAAGTAGGCCGAGAAGAAGATGCCCTGATACGTCGCGTCGGTCGGCGCCCCCGGCTCTTCGGTGTAGCTGAGCCTGAAGACCTCGCCGGCAAGGTCGTCGGACTCAAGCAGCCATCCGCATCTCCAGAGGTTCGCCGCCAGGCGGCCACGCGCTTCGATCTCCGGCGGCACGTCTGCTCTGCCGTACGCCGAGATGCTGTTTGCCGCCTTATCGACATCGACAAAGCGGATGTATGAATCGAGCACATCGATCGGTTCGTCAAGCATCACGCTCTCCTTGATCAGCATTCACTCAGGTGGCGTGCACGGGCGCGCGAAAGCACGACCTACGAGGGCTGCTTGGGCAGCGGCGCGAACGCGAGTTCGAGAGAGCCGCAGCACGGACAACGCGGCACGGCCGGATCACTGTCGTCGGCTGCCTGCCCGCTCTGTCTGCAGCGTGCGCAGCGCCACGACAGGGTGCAGACGGTCCTGGCCTTCGGCTCGGGCGCGGGCTGGCGCGGGAGCCCAAGCAGGACGCGGCAGGCGTCGCGGAGGTGCAGCGACGGATCCGATCGGCGCAGCGGGTCCGTCAGCTCACGGGCATGGCGATGGCCGGCGGGTGACAGCGTCCAGTCCCCGCGGCCGCTGTACTTCCAGCACAGCTCACCGGCCAGGACTCGGCGAGCGGTTCGCTCAGCGCATCTCACGACGTACGCGACGTCGCGGGCGCGCGTGGCGCCCTCCGCCAGGGCGAGCACCACGCGATCCGCGACCGGCAGCGCCGAGCCTCTGCCCCCGGCGCTGCTGACAGTCAGAGCCGACGGGCCCGGCCGGCGGCTCACGCCGCCGCGGGCGAACCGTTCGGCGCGCCGTCGGGGACGTGCGGCAGCTCGCCTTGGTGGACGACGAGGTCGGTGCCCTTCGCGCGGTCGTGGACGAACCAACGGGTGCCGTCGCTGCCGTCGCCGACGACGAGGTCGCGTGCCAGCGCGCAGGCATCCTCGGCCGTCGCGGCCTCGTCGGGCCCGTACCCGACAATGAGCGAGACGATGAAGCGGTCGTTCCAGCCGGCGTAGGACGACGCAGTCTCGGTCCAGGTGAAGCCGCGCGGCGGCCAGTAGAGATGCGGAACGCCGCTAATCGACGCCGGGTGGGCAGGCTTGGCCATCCCGATCATCGCGACCAGGCACTCTCTGGCGCGCCGCAGCAGATGGGTATTGCCGGTCAGCACGGCCTCCTCGACCAACTGCAGCGCTTCCTCGAGCTGCGGCAGCGGACTACGTGGCGCAGACATGTCTGCTCCTTTCACTTCACGAGCTGGTGAAGGTGGGCCGACGACATGTCGGCCGTGCCGAGCGACGGCTACGCCGCTGCGGCGAGCGTGCTCAGCGTCGGCTCTGTGAACCGGCGGTCGAGCAGCTCGGCGAGGGTACGGCGCCGGCGGCGGGCGCCGTCGGGTGCGGAGCCGTCCTCAGAGCCCGGCGAGGCCGTCGCCGAGCAGCATCGCGCCGAGCAGCAGCAGGACGACCGTCTTGATGACCGCGTCGTTGTCCGCCATGAACCGCTTGACGCCGGCGAGCGGCCGCGCGGCGCGCTCGCCCGCCACGAGGTGGAAGAGCACGGGTCCGGCGACCGTGATCGAGCCGACCGCGGCGAACACCGCGAGCGACAGTGCGGTGCCGGTCGCGTCCAGCCCCGCCTCGGCGATCGACGCTCCCGCGGTCACCGTGAGCGCGAGGTTCTTCGGGTTCGCCGCCGAGAGCATCGCCCCGAGCGCGACCGCGCGCACCGGACCCGCGCCGTCGAGCGTCGCCATCCACCCGGGCTCGCGCGGCTGTTCGCCGGACTCGGGCCGCTTGGTCCACTGCTTCGCGGCGAGCACGAGGAACAGGATCCCGATCGCGACCTTCCACCAGATGAGGCCGGGATCGTCCTCGCCGGGATCGCTGAAGCTGTCCACGAGCAGCTCCACCGCGACGCCGATCGCCAGCAGGCCGGCGATCCAGCCGCACGCGAACGCCAGTCCCGACGTGCGGGCGCCGCGACCGCCGAGCACGCTCACGACGGCAACGACGGGGACCGGGCTCAACGCGACCGCCAGGGCCGCAGGGAGCAGCTCGCCGATGACTCCGTTCAACATGCCGGTGAATTCTGCGCGTTCCCGGCCCGGCGCGCTTTCTCAGGTTAAAGGCCCGACCAGCCAGGACAGCTAGCCGCCCAGCTGCAGAACCGCTTTCGGCATGGAAAGGTCTGTCTGGGGTCGGCGAACTTCCACGGCTGCTCGTAGCCGTACTGCTCGACGCGCTCGACGATCGCGTTGGCCATCTGCGCGAAGCGGACCATCACGCCGCGCAGCTGCGCGTCGGTGCGTTCGGTCAGCTGGAGCCGGCCGTCGAAGCCGTTGCGATTGCCGCCTGGGCGCACGAGGTTGGCGAACACGAACGGCACGGGCGGCTCGCCGCGGAGGCGACGGTCGAGCACGTAGATGCCGCACTGCACGTTGCCGGCGGCCTCGCCTGCCGAGATGAATCTCGTCTTCACCTTGTAGTCGTTGATCGCCGGCTCGCCCTCGGGCCGCCGAGCGATGACCTGCTGGCCGCTGGGGGCCTTTGCTCCGGCGGGGATGACGATGCCCTTGTCGGTGACGTCAACGGGCTCGTCGCGGACAGTCTCGAGGTCGATGAAGCCCTTGATCGACCATTCGCACGCCGGGTGGAGTCGCACCTCGATCTCGCGCTGGGTCGCGGTCGGCCGCCCGATCAGCGGCAGCATCTGCTCGAGGTAGATCTCGACGCAGCGCACCCCGGCGGCGCGGATCATGGACTCCGGCTCGTCGTCGGTCCACCTCGTTTCCCGACGATCGGTCTCGCTGGCCTCGAACAGCTCCCCATACGCCTTGAGGACGTCACCGGGCTCAGGATCGGCGCCTGCGATCTGCTGCTCGTGCAGCCAGCCGAGCGTCTGGTCGACGGCGATGCCGAGGAACATCGCCGGTGACTTCGGCTCGCGCTCGCCGAGCAGGTACCGGCGGCGCCACTTCTCCTCGCAGTTCTGCCACAGCTCGTATGAGCTTGCTGAGAGCGTCGTGATCGGGCGGCCGCCGAGCCGCGGCGGCAGCTGGAGCGGCACGTTGATTCCGCCGCCGCCGGCCGCCGCAGGCGGCCGGGCTGCGGGCTGCGGCGAGTCGGCGCCGGCGGGCGCGCTCCCGTTGACGGTGATCGACATCAGGTCCCTCCCCTTGCGAACGAGACCGGCGTGACGATGCCGTCGAGGTCGTCGGGCAGCACCGCCGGCGGCACGATCGGCCGGTCGCACCGCGAGAGGCCGAACCGCTCCGGTGCCGAGGCACGCCGGTTGGCCGTTGCGAGGACCCGGCTCCAGAAGCGCACGCGCCAATCCTCCGGCCCGACGGCCGCGCCGACGTTGTAGCGGGCGATCTCGAGGATCGCCTCGTGATCGAGACCGGCTTGCGCGCAGACCTCGAGGGCAGTGGTCGTCTGCTCGATGCGCGGATCGTCGAGCCCGTCCAACTGGCGGCGGACCGTCAGCTCGGCGATCAGCGCGACCGTCTTCGTGCTGAAGCCGGCGCGCCACGCCTGCAGGGCGAGCCGCTCACGCGGCGTCATCGGACAGCGCTCCGAAGTCGAGTGGGACGGCGTCGCCGGCGAGCACCAGCTGCGCGGGCGCGGGGCGGTCAGCGGCCACGGTCCCGCGGGCCCGGATGGCTGCGAGCACCTTCGGCACCAGCGTGTCGGGCGTGCGATTCAGCAGGCCGGAATCGAACTCGCGAGCTGCTGCCTGCTCGTCGAGCGTCGGCTTGCCGCTGGCCTCGATCACGATGTTCGCGAGCGCGCTCCCGCTGAGGTTCGCTCGCTCGGCTTCGCGACAAATCGTCTCGCGGTGGTCGGCGCTCAGGATCGCCGTCGAGCTGAACGTCTGCTGCGGACTGCCGGTCGGCGCCGCGCCGACGACACCGCGCGTCAGCGCGACTGGCGCCGGCGGTGGGACCGGCCGGCCGTTTCCCCAGCCGCCGAGCGAGTCGCCTTCGGCGCGGTCGCCGTCGACTCGATCGCGCTCCGCGCCGTCGGTCGGCGCGGAGACCGCCCCGCCCAGATCCCGCACCGGCTCGTCTGTCGACGCGACGGTCGAGGCGGGCCCCGGAGCTGACGAAGACGCCATCGCCGTCGCGCTCCGAGCCGGATCATCGGCGGGGCCGTCGTCGGGCTCGCCGTGTTGAAGCACTTCGCCGAGCTCGTCGGTGACCGCCGCGCGAGCGACCTGCTCTCTGTACCGCTCGCGAAGGCCCGTAATGGCCGTCGACGTCAGCACGAGCTCGCCGTCGATGGCGTTCGCGACGCGCCCGCCGTTGGCGGGCAGCGTCGTCTCCGGCAAGACGGTGTAGAGGTACGTGCCGATCCCGGCCGCCGCGGCCGCGCGCTTGCGGGCGTCGGAGTACAGCGCCTTGACGGGGTGGCGGACGGTGGTGCCGGCCTCGCCGACGTCCTCGTACATGACGTCGACGTCGGGGCCGCCGGCTTCGCGCGGCAAGGTCACCGTCAGCCTGCAGATGAGGAAGAGGCGTGCGCCTCCGCCGATCTGGTTGAGGTCCAGCTGGAACTCGTCGAACCGCATCGACCAGCGGCCCGGAATGAGGCTGTTCAGGCGCACTATCACGCTCTGAGCACGCACGTACGGCACGACCACGACGGCGCCGTCGGGGTATGCATCGCCCGCGGCGAGCTGGTGGGTGATGCGAAACCCGATCGCACCGGCGGCGAACGGCCGGCGGAACTGCTCGACGGCCTCGCTGTGCGTCTGCACCATGCGAGGACCGCCAGCAGGTCGAGCCTGGATCATCAGGTCCCTCCTGTTGAGGAAGAGGAAGTTGGGTGGGCCGGCGGAGTGGCCGGCCAGCGCCGCCTTCAGGCGCCGTCGCGGTGATCGAGCATCTCGGCGAACACCCGCGTATGGCCGCCGCGGCCGTAGCGGACGGCGGCGGCGTGGAGCATCATCCGTCGACGGAGACGGACGTCGGGCGCAAGCAGGCTCGACGAGTGCGAGCACGGCTCGCGCAACGTCACACCGCAGTCGGCGCACGACGCCCATTCGGCGGTCGAGCTGTGGCCGCCGATGGCCGTGCGGAGGTCAAACCGGGTGTGCGGCACCGTCACGGTGGCGTCGAACAGGTCGGTGAACGCGGTGATCATCCCCAGGCAGAACGTGCAGAAGCTGGCTGGCGGGATCTCGCTGAAGACCGTCTGTGCCAGCAGCATCCGCACCACCGCCTGCGACGACGGGGTGAGATTGTGGGCCGCGGTCTCGACCTCGGCGGCGCGCTCGCCGATCTCGAGCCCGCAGCTGTAGCAGTGAATCTCCATGCTCGCTGACCTACGCGGCGATGGCCGAGGCGCTCTCGTCGCCGAGGTCGACGTCGGCAAGGTCGCGCTCGCGAGCGCGCTCGGCGAGGTCGACCGTACTGCTCCCGGCGAGCTCGTCGAAGACGAAGGCGTCGCGGCTGGCGACGGTCAGGTGCGGGTTGAGCATCGGCGCCATCAGCTGCCACAGCGCGGAGCGCATCGGGCTGCGCCCGCCTGGCAGCGCCTCGCTCAGGTGCCGTGCGGTGCGCGCTGCGCCGAGGTGCTTGCTGCTCGAGACGCCGTTGGGGTCGAGCACGAACGCGGCGCCGAACCGCGCGAGCAGGCTGAGCAGGCCCCGGACCGGGTCGCGATGCTCAAGCGCCCGGGTCAGCTCCGCGTCGATGATCACTTCGGGGCTTCGCGGGGCCGTCCGCTCGCCCGCGCCGACTGGCTGTTGGCGATCGCGATCGGTCCAGCCGGCACCGAAGGCGATCACTTCGACGTAGTCGCGGGCGAGCAGGCGCATGAGGAACTCGCAGCCGGCGCGCACCTGAGCCTCGGTCGGCTCCAGCAGCTTCGCGCTGATGTCGAGACCGAGCGCGAGGTTGGCGCTGGCGGCCGCGTGGCGATCTCTCTTTGCCTTTGCGCGGGCCTTGCGGTCCTCCTCCTGAGCGGCCGCCACATCCTCGTCGGAGACGCCGGCGGCGGCGAAGTAGCTCTCGTCCTGGCCTGCGACCGTCTCCTTGGGCATCTGCTCGTTGATCAGTCCGATCATGAAGACGGGGTCGACGACCCAGATGCCGCGGGCGTAGTCGCGGCCCCGATCGAGCGTCCACGCGAACTTGCCGTTCGAGGCGCGGTCGCGAACGTGTTCGTCGACCACGACATGGGCGTTTCGCTCCCGCGCCTCTCTCGTCAGCTCCTCGAGCACCGTGTCGAGGGACTTCTCGCCGGAGCCGAGGAGGCCGCCGAGTCGTTCGCGACCGTCGTCGTCAAGGTGACGTCGGGCGTCGACCAGCAGCTGGGCTGCTTCGAGGTGGGCGCCCTCGTCGATGCGCTGGGCGTAGACCGCGCCATCGCCTTCGACGACGGTCCGGTGGACGAACGCGCCGAAGTCGTCACGCGCCTGGCGCTCGTGCTCGGCGCTGACGACGCGGTCGCCGACTGCCTGCGTCAGCGCCGGCGCGGTCGCGTTCATCTCGGCGAGCTGGTTGGCGAGCGTGATCGAGATCTGATCGCCGGACGGCTCCTTGGCCACACGGCCGCGCAGCTCCTCCGGCAGCGTGCATTGCCGGCGGAGGTTGTGGACGACGACCGGCGGGAGCGCGAGCTCGTCGCAGACGCCGAGGATCCGCTGCTCGTCGGGAAGGCCGCCCAGCTCCTTCCAGACATCGTCGAACTGGTCCTGCTGATCCTGCACCGTCAAGTCTTCGCGCGCGTTGGCGTGCGCCTGCAGCTGACGGATCTCGCGCGGAGTCGGCTCGTGGTCGAGCAGAATCACGCAGAGCGTGCCGATCGGCTTCAGCTCCTCGAACCCCTCACTGCCGGCGAGCTCGACGCTACGCCCGGCTGAGAGAAACCGGCGCTGCCCTTCGTAGAGCAGCACTTCGCTCGCACTGAGCCGCCGGCCGATCGCGGGGATCTTCTGCCCGACCGTCATCATCATGCGCGCCAGCCGGACCAGGCCGTCGTCGGATATCCGCTTGCGCGGGTTCGGCGCAAGTCTGATCTGCGCCAGCGGCACGGCTTCGATCACCTGATCGCACCGCTCCGCGCCGCCCGGCGACGTGAACAGCGCCTGGACACCGCCGCTCGGCGCCGCTCTGACGGTGGTTCTGCGTGTCAGGGTTCTCCGCGTCCCGCGTCTCGTTCGTCTCCGGGACGTGGTGCTCGCGGGTCTTGCCGTTCTTGCGGCTCTGCTGATCTTGGGCATGGTCTTCATCTCCTTGAACGGCGCGAAGGCCGCTTCGGGAAGGTCATCGGTGGGCGCGCGAGAGGGCGCGCCGGAGGCACGGTCAGGTCCGCTGGCGGTGCGGTCGCCGGGCCTGCGCCTCGAGGGCAGCGACGGTGTCCGCGGCGATCACGTCGAGCACGTCGGCCGGGTCGTCGATCACGCAGACACGGCTCGCTTCGACGCTCAGTGGCGCGATGCCGAGGGCGATGTGAATCGTGGGAACGCCGAGCTCGGCGAGGGCTCGGATCCGCGCGACGCCGGCCGCGGTGTCGTACCAGCCGCCGTCGGACAGGATGTAGAGCGCGCGCGGTCGGCGGGGGTTGGTGACGTCGAGCAGGTCGGTGACCATCTCGATCGTGTCACCGGCGAAGGCAGTTCCGCCGCCGGTTCTGATCCCCGGCACCTGCGGCATGGGAGCGCTGCCGTCGCAGAGCAGCGCCGAGCCGTTGCCGAACAGTCCGATCGGCATCTTGCCGCCGGCGCAATGCATCCCGGTCTGCAGCTCCCACGCGACGGGCCCCAACGCGTACTCGTACTCCCACATCGAACCCGATGTGTCGATCACGAGCCCGACATGCGGCTCCTCGATCGGCGCGTGAACGGCACGGCGGAGCTCCCACGGGCGTGCACTCACAGGCCGGCGGGACATGCGCTGGGCCCGGCCGCGCATGTAGCTGCGCGAGTTGAAGTGCCCGCCCGGCGTGCGCTTGTCGATGCGCTTCTGCGCAAAGGTGCGCGCTCTCAGCAAACGTGTCCCGAAGCGGCGCGCGATCGCGAGCTCGTCGGGGCACGGCGGGCGATCGACACCGCGATCTGGCAGCCGCCCCGTCGGAGCGCCCGTGCCACTTCCGCGTCCAATCGGCCGGGCCGCACTCGCCGGGTCCTGCAGCAGCTCCTCGAGGTCGACCACCTCGTTGAACTGCTCCAGTTGGCTCTCGCGCGCGCTGCTCAGCACCTCGTCCAACAGATCGCCGAGCGTCGCACGCGCACTCCCGCGAGAGTCGCCGTCGCCGTCGGCCTGGTTGTCGCCGTCGGCCTGGTTGTCGCCGTCGGCCTGGTCGTCGCCGTCGGCCTGGTTGTCGCCGTCGGCCTGGTTCTCGCCGTCGGCCTGGTTCTCGCCGTCGCCGTCGCGGTCGGCCTGGTCGTCGCCGTCGGCCTGGTCGTCGTCGTCGCCGTCGGCCTGGTCGTCGCCGTCGCCGTCGGCCTGGCCGTCGCCGTCGGCCTGATCGTCGCCGTCGCCGCCGGCCTGGCCGTCGCCGTCGCCGTCGCCGTCGCCGCCGTCAGCGTCCTGCTCGGGATCCCCGTCTCGTCCTCTATCGCTCCTGCGCTTCTGCCCAGGGCGTGGCGGCGGCGGGCCGATGATCTCCCGGTATCGGCGGGCCGCCGCGTCAAGCAGTTCGATCTCGCCGTCCGGGATCCAGATCAGCTCGGCGAAGAGCGCCTCGAGGCGCTTGAGATCCTCATCGCCGAGGACCTGTCGCCAGACCGGTTCCAACGGCGCCAGCTCGGCACGGTCGAAGGTGCCGTAGAGCGTGCGTGCGAGCAGGTAGACGACCGTTTGACCGCAGAGGTCGCGGGTCGGCTCGCCGAAGGCCAGCTCCTCGAGCGCGAGCTGGAACCGAAAGCGCGGCACGAGCACGTCGGTGACGGTCGCCTTCACGGCCGCCCGCACGAATCTGCCGCGGCGGCTGGCCGGCGGATGGTCGCGCGCGCCGTGGGCCTCCATCCGCGGCTCTTCGAGCAGCTCGCGGTCGATTCGGAGCTGGTCGTCCCGGAGCTCAGCGTCGTACTCCTTGACCCAGGTCTTCGTGTGCTTCGCGTGCCACGTCTCGTGGATCGCGGTGCCGAACGTCACGAGCACTCGGCGGCGTTCGATCCGGCCGGCCTGGACGTCCTCGAGCGTCGCGAACAGCTCGTCGCTGTCGAGGTAGACCGTGCGGGATCTGAGATCGATGTGACCGGGCGCGCTGAGGCCCGGCCCCATGAGGACCCAGACCGGGTAGAGGCGCTGCATGCTCAGCGTCATGCGGTCGGAGACCTCGCGCCAAACGGGGGGCAGCTGCCCGCGATGGGCAACGGCGCGCGAAAGGGATCGCATCGCGCTGTCACCCGGCAGCGACGCGGTCACGTCGTCACCGCCCGCGGGTATCCGTTGAGGTTGGCGATCGCGCTCGTCTCCGCGACGCGCAGGCTGCCGAAGCCGGCCATGTCCAGCATGCGGCAGACCGAAGCCGCTTCCTCCTGCTGGATGGCGCCGGTCTCGACCTGCTCGTGCAGGTTGGACATGAACAGCGCGAGCCCGGCGCGGGTGCCGACGCGTCTGGTCATGTCCCACAGCGCCTCGATGTCGCGGAACTGCGGCGTCCAGACAAGGCCGTCGTCGCCGGCGAGCCGGCGGCCGTCGAGCCACTTGGCCGCCTTGACGAGCTGCTCGTCGACGCCGAGTTCGCGCAGCCCGGTCCAGTTCGAGGTGACCTCGAGCGTGGCGGGGAACCGCGATCGCCACGCGTCCGGGATGTCGGTCGCGCCGACGAGGCCGGGGTTGTAGGAGAGAAGGACGCCGAAGCCGGGCTGGGCGACGACCGTCTCGCCGGTTGCTGGCAGGTACAGCGAGAGACGACCGTCGAGGGTGGCGTTGATACTCAGCAGCGCGACGTCGCGCGCGGTGTTGACCTCGTCGATCACGACGAGCCAGCCGTTGCGCATCGCCTGCACGAAGGCGGCGTCGACCATCGACACCGAGCCGTCTCTCAACGGCACGTAGTCGTAGCGGAAGAAGAACTCGTCCGAAGACGGGCCGGGCTGCAGCTCGACCAGCCCATAGAACGGGGTGCCGGCGCGGTCCTCGACATCGCGACCGGCATTCGTCCAGCGGTAGTAGGCGATCAAGCGGGCCACCTGGCTCTTGCCGGTCCCGGGCGGGCCGACGAGTCGCAGGAACTTCGAGCGCGATGGGTTGTCGTGGTCGAGCAGGCCGCTCGCGATCTCGTGAACGGGCGCACCGTGCAGCATCGGCGGGAAGATCTGACGCCCGTCCGGCAGCGTGATCGGATCACACGATCCTTCCAGCGAGATCTCGTCGAAGTCCGGCGGGCGCAGGTCTCCCTCGTCGGCGACTCCGTCGATAGTGCCGAGGGCTTTTCCAAGTGCGGTCATCGCACTCTCCCTTTGTGGTGCCGCGGCGCGATGGTCGCGGCGAGAGGTGAAGCGGTGGGCTCAAGCCCGCGGGCGCGGGCGAGCCGGTCGTCGTCGATGGATGAGACGCGTGCCCCTCGGTCGAAGACGGTTGGAATCTTGAGGTCGAAGTGAAGACGGACGACCCGAATGACACAGGAAGGAGGTGGCCCGACCAAGTGTGCTGATCCAGATTCGCCGCAGCGGCATCTATCTAGGTGTGAGCTTCCTCCCGCCCACTGGCAGCGACCAGCCTCTGCTGCCCGAGACCGGCACTGCGTCGGCTCAGGTCCACGCGCGGGCGCATGATCGTGGCATCAAGACCGGCTCAAGACCCGACGCACCCGACCACACGTATGAGCTTCTCCTCGCAGCACGTCGAAGCGAGGTCGAGCTGCGCGGACGCGAGGTCGAGCTGCGCGCACGGGAGGTCGAGCTGCGCGCACGGGAGGTTGAACTGGGCGCACGCCAGATTGAACTGCGCGCACGCGAGGTCGAACTGCGCGCACGCGAGACTGAGCTGCAGGTGCGTGGAGAACGTCGACGATGGATGATCGAGTGGGCGACGGTGGGCGCATTCGTCGTCGCGGTGGCGGAGTTCATCGGTTGCTCATGAGTTGGCGTTCGAACCAAAGACCGCCGCGGCGACGCGCAGCTTCGCTGCGGTGACGGCGCGGCCCTCGTCGTGCCGACTGGCAGCGACCTGAGCCGTGATCTCGCCGAGCTGGCTGGCGACCGCCGAGTCGGCTGGCCGCATCCCTTCGAAGCCGTCGAGCAAGTGGTGGCTCTCGGCGCCGCGCGGGGCGAGGATCGAGACGACGTGCTCGATCGCCCCGCCCTTGATGTACGGGTTGATCACGTCGATGACGGGACTCGTAGCGCCGGGCCGTGCGGCGCGCCCCAGCCGCTGCTCGAGTGGCGGGGTCGTCCAGGGGAAGTCGAGGTTGCAGGTGAGCGACGCCGTCTGGAGGTTATGACCCTCTTGGCCGACGGAGCTCAGCAGCAGCGTCGAGAACTCGCCGGCGAGGAAGCGGCGCTTGATCTCGGCGAACGTCTCGGGGTCGACCGATCCGTCGCCGACGTGAGCTTCGAGGCCGTGGCGATCGCGCAGGGTGCCGGCGAGCTGGTGAAGGCAGTTGACCCGTTCGGCGAAGACGAGTGTCTGCACGCCGCCGGCGGCCGCGTCGTTGAGAACTTCGGCGACCGCGCCGCGCAGCAGCGGCAGACCGTCGCCGCCGCCGCGGACAGCGGGCTCGACGAGGCCGTCGCGCGCGAGCGCGATGGCGAGCGCGGCTCTGGAGTGGAGCAGTGTCTCGGGGTCGACGGAGGCGTCGAGGAAGACGCCGACGTTGCCGAGGACGACGCCCTGGGCGCGCGCGATCTCGGCCAGCGCAGCTCTGTGAGCGGCCGACCCGGGTTCGAGCGCGCGTGCGCGGCGCAGCAGCGCGACGAGTTTGCCGTAGGCCCGCTGGCCGCCTTCGCGGATCGCCTGCAGCAAGTCGGCGAGAGCGCCGTCGGGCTCGACCGGCATCGCACGGGCGGGCCGCACTTCTGGCATCCACGGTCGCATGTCGTTCTTGGTGACGCGCACCATGTGCGGGCCGTAGCCGATCCGCACGCGATGGGCGTTCTCTTCGCGAACGAGGTCGCCGGCTTCTCGCACGTTGGGGCGCTCGTCGATCATCACCTCGTCGCCGATCGCGAGGCCGACGAGGATGTCGATCTCCTCGGAGCGTTTGGACTTCGGCGTGGCGCTCAGCAGCCAGCAGTCGAGGACCGCTCTCATGCGCAGCTCGCGCAGGCTGCGGTGCGCCTCGGTCGCCGGGTTGCGGTAGCTCTGTGCTTCTTCGACGAGCAGCAGGTGGTAGCGGAGCGCCGCCAGCTCGTGCGGGAACCGCTCGAGCATGCTCTTGGAGACGAGGAGCAGCAGCGCCTCGTCGCCGGCGTCGCGATCGGCCTGCTGGAGCTGCGCGGAGACCGAGCTCGCCTCCTCGATCGTCACGACCCGAACGTTCGGGGCAAGCGGCGGCAGGCGACGCTCAGGTGCGCCTCTGGTCAGCTCCTCACGCCACTGTGGCAGCAGCAGCGCCTGCGCGACCAGCATGCCGCGAAAGCGCGGCGTCGTGACCGCGCGATGGTAGATCGCGCGGCCGGCCATGATCGTCTTCCCCGTCGCCGTCTGGCTGGCATTGAGACCGGAGCCGAGCACCATCAGGGGCGTCACCGCCTGTTGGCGGCCCAGCAGGATCGGATCGTCGGCGAGCGGTCTGGCGAGCGACATCGCGATCGTCTCGACGGCTGTCGGGTCGAGGGAGACCGCGGTGCCGGCCTGCTTGAGCGCGCGCAGCTGCGGGATCGCACGGTCGACCGCAAGCCGTCTGCTGGTCGCGGTGAAGATGGCAGCCGTGGTGATCGTCAGCTCACCGGGCCGACCTGCCATGCGCCCGACCCGGACTCTGCCGTCGAGCGCCTCGGTCGCGGCCTGCCCGAGGACGACGGGCAGCTCTCGCTGAGCGGCGACCGCGACCGCTTCCCCGAGCGCCATCGCACGTCCGGGGCTGCCGTCCTTTCTGCTCCCGGCGGCGCCGCGACCGAGCAGCCGGTTCGGGAACTGGCGCGCGTGATTGGTGACCACGGCGAGGTCGACTGCCTCGCCGAGCCGCCGGACTCGGATGCGACCCCATTTGTCCCGCGGATCGACGACGGGGCCTACGTTCACGTCCAGGTCAGCTTCGTCGAGCAGCGCATCCTTCAGCTGCTCGGGAGTCCGCGGCGGACGGCGGAGCTGGTAGAGCGGCACGGTCGGCGTCTCGAGGACCTGCTGGTTGATCGCGTGCAGCAGATCGTCAGAGTTCAGGCGGGGTATCGCGGCCTTCTGCAGCGACTTCTCGATCGCACCTCCGAGCTGAAGGATGAGACGGATCATGTCGGCGGAGAACGTTGGTGTCAGCGCCCAGCCGCCCCGGGTGCCGTCGACCGGGTGCAGGAAGACGCCGACCGGCCGGTCGACCGCCTCGACGATTCCCATCGAGTTGGTGACCGCCTCTCCCCACCGGGGGCTACCGATCTGCCAGCAGCGGGGATCGAGCGCGTCGAAGCGCTCGGCGGAGACGAGGGCGTAGCGTGCGAGGTCGTCGATGGTGTCGACGTCGAGTCTGTGCCGGCGGGCGACGGCTCGCGCCTTGTCCCGCTCGTACGCGTACAGCTGTGGGTCGTCCGTATCGATCGTCGCGGCAAGTGCTGCCTTGAGGCGCTCGTCGAGCGTCTCGGCGGGAGTCGTGATGGTCGCCCAGTCGAGCCCGGCATCGCGGTCGGCGACTCGCTGTTGTTCGATAAGCCGTACGCGTGCTTCCTCGCTGACCTTCCGGCCCGCCAGCTCGATCCCGTGGCGCTGGAGCACGGCCGAGACGTGGGCGTCGCGAGTGCTCCACGTCGTCGCGTCGTTGGGGTCGACAGACTGGTTCTCGGCCAGTCGCTGACGCGCATCACTGCTCAGTGGCGGCAGGCCTCTGCCGGCGTTGGCGCCGAGGCAGCGCAGCAGCTGCTTCCAGGCGTCGGTCGTCTTCGCCTCGCCGCGCTCGAACAAGCGAGGTTCCGACTGCTGATCGCGCGGCCGGCGGGTGATGTCCCACCAGTCAGCGGCACGCGTCCTCGTGTTGGTGTCGGTCATGAAGACCTCCTTCAGGTCGGTTGGAACGGCGACGGAAGTCGCCGAGATGCGGTCGTCAGCCGGCCACGCCGGCTTCGACGAGGAAGCGCGAGGGCCCGGCGGAGGCGCGGCCGCCGCGCTCGTTGACCCGCGTGAGGATCAGGTGTCTCATGGCGCGCGTGAAGGCGACGTAGAAGACGCGCCGCTCCTCCTCGAGATCGGCCGGATCGTGCGACTCGATCGAGCGCCAGAGCGGCGTCACGCGCTCCTCGCAGCCGAGCACGACGACCAGCTGCGCCTCCATCCCTTTCGCGCGATGCACCGAGGAGACGTCGACGCGGTCGTTGCCGTCGAGATCGCGGTCTTCCTCGAGCATGACGCCCTGGACGAACCCGGCGACCGTGGCGTCGGTATCCGCGACGCGGTAGGAGCGCGCGGCTTCGTAGAGCGACTTGAGGTCGGCCAGTGCTTCTTCGGCGTCCGTTCGACGCGCGCTGCGCTTCTCGCCTCTGACGCTCGCTGTGTGGTGCTCGACGAGCCCGCCGGGGATTATCAGCGCCTCCTTGACGACGTCGTCGATCGGCTTGCCCGCTGCGGCGTCGAGCCGCAGGCGGTCGAGCTCGTCGGCGAACCGCACGAGTGCCGCCCGCGTGTCTCTGCGTCGCACGACACCGTCGCCGGCGAGCGTCCGGCATGCCTCGATGAGGTCCAGATCGCGCTCGCGCGCGATCGCGACGACCTGCTCGACGGTGGCGTCGCCGACGCCACGCCGTGGCGCCTGGAGCGCGCGCTGCAGCGCCCGCGCGTCCCGTGGGTTGGCGAGCAGCTCCAGGTAGGCGAGACCGTCTCTGACGACTGCCCGCTCGTAGAAGCCGAGGTCGCCAAGCACACGGTGTGGGATACCGGCTTCGGTGAGCTCACGGCGCATCGTCTTGGTCAAGTAGCCGCTTCGGGCGATGATCGCGATCTGGCCGCTCGGTACGCCCGCGGCCATCGCCTCCTGGATCCGTCCGCGCACCCACTTTGCTTCGGCGTGCTCGTTGGCGAAGGTCGGCGTCTCGATCGTCGCCCCAGCGCCCTTGTCGGAGACGAGTGCCTTGGGCACCCGTTGCTGGTTGTGCTCGATCAGCGTCCGCGCGGAGTTGACGATCTCGCTGTGGCTGCGGAAATTGCGGCCGAGGACGACGGCCTGGTAGTCCGGGAACCAGTTGCCGAACCTGAGCGTGCCGTCAAGCTCGGCGCCGCGCCAGCGATAGATCGACTGGTCGTCGTCGGCGACGGCGGTCACGTTGCCGCCGGGACCGGCGAGCAGACAGACCAACCAGATCTGCGCGAGGTTGCAGTCCTGGTGCTCGTCGACCAGCAGCCACGGCCACCGATGCCGCAGATGACGCAGGACGAACTCGTTGGCGCGCAGCAGCGAGTACGTGAAGACGAGCAGGTCATCGAAATCCAAGGCGTTGCTGGCGGCGAGCTCGGCGTTCGTCTCGCGCCAGAGCATCGCGATCGCCTCGCGCGCCGGATGGCGGCTTCTCTCGGCGTAGCTCTCCGGCGAGAGAAGCCGGTTCTTGCCAAGCGACATCACCCGCAGCACCTCGCCGACGGCGCCGCGGCCGTGCGCCTCCAGCTCGTCGCGCAGGTCGGCCCGCTCGCTGCGCGCGAGCAGCTGCTCGACGACGCGGCCGACCGTCTCGGGGTCGTAGATCGTGAACGCCGAGGTGCGGCCGAACATCGCCGCGTACTGCCGCACGACCTGCGCGCACATCGAGTGGAAGGTCCCGACCGTCAGCCCGGCGACGCCCTCGCGACCGAGCATGCGCGGATCGGCGAGCCGTCTGCGCATCTCCAGCGCGGCGCGGTTGGTGAACGTCATCGCCAGGATCTCCGACGGTCTGGCCGTGCCGTCCTTGACCAGGCGCGCGATGCGGCTGGTCAGCGTCGAGGTCTTGCCGCTGCCGGGGCCTGCGTTGACCAGCAGCGGTCCCCTGCCGTGCATGACGACCTGCCGCTGCTCGGGCGTCGGCGCGAACTGGCCGGGTCGGTGAAGGGGCTCAGCGACGCTCATCGAGATCGCCGTCCTCTCCGACCAGCTCGCCGTCCTCGTCGAAGAGCTCGGCGGGCAGCTCCTCGGGGTAGCCGGCCTCGTCGCGCGCGAGCGCGTCGAGGACCTCGGCCGGGTCGATCGCCTGCATGCCGAACTCGGCCGCCTCGCCGTCGAGGTAGACGAACTCCTGCTCGAACTCCGGGTCGTCGTAGATGCTCATGATCGATGCCTCCGTGGGGATTGGGTTGTCGAAGGACGAGGCGGCGTCACGCGCCGCGCCGGCGCCGCGGCGCGGGCCGTCGGCGTCCGCGCCGGCTGGATCCGGAGGCGGTGAGCTCAAGCAGCTCCTCATGGCCGGCGAGCCGCACGACTTGCCAGCTGCGGCGCACCGCGCCGTCGCTGGCGGCCGCGATCTGCTCGTTGCAGTGCGTCCAGCGGCCGCAGCCGCGTCTCAGGACGTCGCGCAGCGTCCCGACCGTGACGGCCCCGCCGCTGGCATCCAGGGCGTGTCTCAGCGCAGCGCGGCGATCTGGTGCGGCGGCGCCGGCGTCAGCGCCGAGCGCGAGCATCGTCGGCGTCTTCAGCGCGGCGGCGCGCAGCGCACTCAGCGTCAACCAGCTGAGCCGCTCTCGCTCGTCCTCGGCTCGGCGGGCACAGCCGACGAAGAGCGGCACCGTCGACTCGTCGGCAACCAGCGCGTCGCACACCCACTCGGCGGAGACGGCCCGCAGCGCCTCGGCCGCCACCAGCTCCTGCTGAGCGAGCGTCAGATGGTGATGCTCGGCTCTCAGCCGCGCCCGCGTCTGGAGCAGCTCGTGCTCGACGGCGTCAGGGATCGGCGAGGTCATCGTGGGCGTCGCGATCATCGCGACCACCTCCTTCATCGCCGCCGTGATGGCGGCGGTTGCGGTAGATCAGGTAGCCCGCGTCGGCGCACGCAACGGGCGGCACGTCGGCGAGGGCAGGCTGGGTCAGCGCAGCCGGTAGCCGACGCCGCGCACGGCCACGACGAAGTCGTCGCCATCACGGGCGAGCTTGCGTCGCAGGCGCGAAGCGTGGTTGTCGAGCGTGCGGGAGCCGGCGCGGTCGGCATCCGGCCAGTCCCAGACCGTTGCGAGCAGCTCCTCGCGGCGCTGCGCGACGTCAGGGCTGCGTGCCAGCGCGACGAGCAGCTGCAACTCGATCGGCGTCAGCGCCAGCGGTTCGCCACGGAGGCGGACATCCCGTCGCTGGCTGTCTATCGCCAGCGGCCCGACCCTGAGCCTCGGAGTGCGCGCTGCGCTCCGTCGGAGCAGGGCTTGGACGTTCCAGAGCAGCTCGACGTAGTCGACGTCCACCGGCAGCGCAGCCTCCGCTCCGGCCATCAGCGCTCGGATGCGGGCCGTCTCACCGTCGGGTCCGGAGTCGCCCGTGAGTGCGAGGACGCTGCACGCCGGCGCGAGCTGGGCCACAAGGGCACGGTGATGCGGTCGATTGCTCGCGACGTGGACGATCGCGACAGCGAGGTTGCCGGCGCCGGCGCGGGCGACCAGCTCCCCGGCGTCGTCGATCAAGACGATCTCGTAGCCGTGCCCGGCAAGTCGTTGTGCCAGCCGCCGACACCGGTCGGTGGCGAAGACGGCGATCGCGAGCGAGTTCGTGACCGCCGGCGGCGCGGTGGTCTGGGTCATCGAAAGCCTCCTGAGCCGCGCGAAGCAGCCCCGTTCGTTAACGACGAAAGAGGCCCGCCGCCCCGAACGGGACGACGAGCCTCGTCAACACCTCCGGGCGGCGTCGCCGCCGCTCCAGAGCACTCCTGATCGCGATGGGGTCCGGGCCGCGGCGAGCAGCCGTCACCTGCGAAGACAGCCGCCGACGCGACGGCTGAATCGCCGCACCCGGTCTCGCAGCTCGAAGACGCAGAGCTGAACGCGCCGCAACGCGCTCCGCCGGCACCTCGTCTGCCTCAGAACGGCCCGGACCGTCCGGTGGAGCTCATCGGCCTCGAACTGAGTCGAGATCGCGGCGTCCGCGCCCGCCTGGATTGCGACAGCGCGGTCAGGGAATCCCGCGGCGCGCGGAGCGCCGGTGGCGACGATCACGCCGCACGACTCGACCAACGGCGAGATCACATTCCGGAGGCCGGGCTCCTCGGCAGGCCACTCGACGATCGCGAGATCGACAAGGCCGTTGCCGGCGTTGGCGTGCAGCTGGCCGACGTCGTCCATCACGATGACGTCGAACCCGCCGCTGGAGAGCGGCTCGATGAAACGACGGCAGCAGCCGTCCGCGAAGACCGCGATCGTCCGCTCCCAGCCAGTCAGCTTCCTGTGCATAGTCGGTCCTCCTGGGCCGCTCAGCGGCCCGCTCGTTAACGACGAAGCGCCCGCCGACCTGGGGGCCAGCGGGCGCATCTCCTCGGACGGCGCTGAGCGCCTATGTGATGTGACTAGCCGCGGTGACCGAACCGCTCGACGACGAGCGCCTTCGCTGCGCGGAAGTCGGCGCCGCGGAGCGCGGCACCGGTCGGACCGCCGAGCAGCATGGAAGCGAGGTCGTAGATCGACCCCCCGCGCGCGCAGCCATGGCACCACCAGCCGATCGACGCGTCGTCGCCGACGTTGCAGCTGGCGTGCGCGTCGTCGTGGTCAGGCGCCGGACAGCGGACGAGGCCGCGGTCGGGCACTTCGACGCCGGCGAGGGCGAGGAAGTAGTCCGCCGGCGGGATCCGCTTGTACGGGTCGACGTTGGCGACCCAGCTGCCGACGCGGCGCGGCCGCCGACGACCTCTGAGATCCGGCAGACCGCCGACGAGGTCACGCAGCCGGTACGACGGGCGGGCGAGGTCGGCAGAGATGATGCGCGCGTGACGTCCGCGCTTGTAGTTGACCGTGCCGCTGAGCCGCATCAGCCGGCCGCGGTCGACGCACGCCTGGTCGGCGCCGAGCAGCTTCGGCCGCCCGCCGACCTCAGCCCAGCGGCCGACGCGGCGAACGAGCCGCAGGTGCGCCCGCTCGATCCACTCCTGCACTTCGCCGGTCCGCGGATCGACCATCCTCGCCGGAAGCGGCCGGTCGAGCTTCCAGTAGGCGTGCTCACCGCCGGAGCCGGCCGACTCGACGCGCAGGTGCGGCGGCCGCTCGAGCAGCAGCTCGTAGAGCCGCGGCAGCGCCTCCGGCAGGTCGACGTCGAGCCACAGCCAGCTGGTCGACGCGACTGCTGCCTTCCCGCCGGAGGGCTCGCTGCGCACCGACGGCACGACGGCGACCTCGGTTCGAGGTCGCGCGGCGATTGCGGCAACGCGGGCGAGCGTCTGGTCGAGCCAGATCGCATGGTCGCCAGCACGCGCCCCGCCCGGAAGGAACGAGTCTTCGTCGTCGCGGCTGGACCACCGCGTCTTGCCGCCCGGCGGGCGACGACCGCAGCCGAGCTCCATGATCCCGTCGCTGCCGCCATGCAGCAGCGAGAGATGCAGTCGCCGGTGCCGCCACGCCGGCATCTCTCCGTCATAGACCTGGCCGCCGGGCAGCCGGATCTGGCACGGCAGCTCGACTTCGGCCGTCGGATCGTCGCCGACCGCGACGGCGGCTCGGCGCGCACGTTCTCGCGCCGATGAAGCAAGGCGTGGAGCAGTCGTGACGGACAAGGTCACCTCCTTTCGCTCAGAGTCCTTCGATGTCGATCGGGTCGATGCCGGCCGCTCGAGCGACGCGGACGGCGTCGTCCACCGAGATCTCGGTGCGGTAGCGAGGCGGGTAGAACCGCTCGCCGCGTCGACAGCGCGGAGTTCTGATCCGACCGATCAGCCGCGCGACCTGCGTCGCGTCGCCGAACGGCGGGTCCGCGCGCCGCGCGATCTCCGACAGGCTCAGCCCACCTCGCCGCATCGCGTGCTCGACTGCGAGTCGAAGCGGGCCATTCGAGATCGTCTCGTCCGCCTGATCTCCCGTCAGCGCCCGTCTCAGCGCCTCGCGGTCGACGCCCGCCTCGCGCGCCGCGCGCCGCAGCGTCGTGCCGCTCCGAACAAGCTGGAGCGCCTCGCCGCGGCGCCGGTCCCGACTCCGTCGAGCGCAGGTGCCGCAGCCCGCTTGAGGTGGGCTACCGCAGATCTCGCAGCGACGCCCTGCGGACCCGGTTGAAGACACGACCTCGACCGACATGCTCTCGCTCCCTCATCGCGGGCTGATGACGGGCACGTCGCAGCTCGCGAGAAATCCACCCCGGCGGATGCCAGCTACAGCAGCTCGCGCACCTCCATCCGAGCGACATCGCGCATCACGATCGCCCGCCGTCCGGCCCGGAGATCTCGCGCGACGAACGCGAGCGCCTCGGCCCTCGTGAAGCCCTGCGCGAGCCGCTGGTCGAACCGGCGCTGCGCCTCTGCGCGACGAGCGCCGACAAGCTGGTTGAGCCGGTCGGCGCGAACGGCGGCGCGCTCGTGCTCGGAGAGGAGCGCGTCGGAAACGGTGGGAACGAACATGAGGACCTCCAGCGGTTGGATTCACTCGAGCCGCAGGTGCGAGAACGAGCCGTTCCGATCGCGGTGAAGACGTCCCGGAGCAGAGCCACAGCCGCACGACGATCGACATCACGAGGACGAAGACGAGACGTGCGACGAGAGGCGGAGCCGATGCTGCGGGCGACCTATGTGGATGAGCCTGTGACGCTGGCGAGGCGAGCTGACGGGATGCCGTCACGCAATCGATCAGAGCCGGGGACTCTCCTCCGGTTCTGCGATGACAAGGCCGCCGATGTGGCTGATCGTCTGTGCCACAACGAAGTCACCGTGTTGATCAGCCCTGAGACGACGTCCGCGCCGCTGGCGGGAACCCCGTGGCCCAACGCGTTTCGCGGCTTCCGCAGACGCTTCAGACGGCCGTTTATCGAAGCCTGCGACCGAACCGCTGCCAGATCGGTTCGGTCGCAGAATTCGCCGCCACAGCTGGCGAAACGGAGGAGCGAGGATTCCGACCGAACCGGCACGACACGCCGCATCGAATGGCGGTTCGGTCACCTCGCCTTCGCGTACGGACTGCCACGAGCGGGCAATGGGTCAGCGGCAATACGCATCCGACCGAGAAGATCCCTCTGCCGACCACCGTTCTGTTGACACGGCGGCCGCTGAGCCACCACAGATGAGGCGAACACAAGCCGTCCCCGTCCTCTCGTCAAACAGGCCGAAACAGAGCGGTCGGCGAAGGTCGCGCCTGCGAACGCAGCGACGCTGAGGCAGCAGTCGATTGGAGTCGAAGTGTTGCCTGCTCCGACTCGCTCTACGGAGCCGCGGCCCTGAGACCGCGGTGACGCTCGGTTCACTCCGCCACGACGAATCCCAGCGACGGGCTTCAACGGAACCGCGGTCCAGCGCCGCGATGGCTCGACGATATAGACGCAGTTGCCCTGACGATCTATCACGCTTCAACGGAGCCGCGGCCTGGCCGCGGTGTGCCGGCTTGCCACTCCTCCGTCGCCAGGCAGCGAATGCTTCAACGAGGCCGCGGCCTCGAAGGCCGCGGTGAGGACAGGTGGCTCGCGGGAGTGGCAGGTCGATCGCCGACGCTTCAACGGAGACGCAACCAGCAGGCCGCGGTGACTTGAAGCGCCCGGCGCGGTCGGTGCGCACCACGTCGCTTCAACGGAGCCGCAGCCCTGAGTCCGCGGTGATCGTTGTACGGGTGGCCGCCGTTCGGCCAGCCCTCGCTTCAACGGAGCCGTGGCCAGGAGGCCGCGGTGACGGCTCGCAGGATACGGCCGCGATCTGCAGCGGACGCACCTCAGCGCTCGCTCGCGTCCGAGATGAGCACCGGCGCGGCCCTTTCACGGGGTCCGGTTGTCTAGGACCGCTCATGGACGCAACGACGGTCCGTCACTTGGACGCCCGCTCGACGACGCCGGATGCCAGTTGTGCTCGAGCCGGCGCTGGCTCCAGCATCGTCGCGCCGCATCACCTCCTCCCCGCACCGGCGGCGATCTCTTCGCCCCAGCGGTAGACGGCGATCATGTTGTTGAGCGGGATGGCGCGGGCGCGGTAGACGCGGTCGATGCCGCGGCGGGACAGATGCGTCAGGTCGGGCTCGTCGGCGTGCACCTCGGCCAGGCTGAAGAGCGTTCGCAGGCCGCTCAGGCCGACCGCGACCCGCCACCGCGGCCAGGAGAGCACGTCGGAGCCGCTGGCCAGCGGTCCGCCGACCATGCGTGTGCGACCGCGCATGACCGGCACCGGCGGCAGCGCGACGATGCCGTTCCAGATCAGCGCATGCAGGAGTGGCGAGTAGGCGTCGATGCTCGCCGGGTCCGGTCCGGTCGTGCCGCCGAAGGTCTGCACTTCGGGCACGAGACCGAGGCCGAGTCCTTTCGCGTCGGTCCGGAACGTCAGACCGTCCCGCAGCTCGGCGGCGAACTCGTCGCCGGCGAAGCGTCGCGGTGGCTTGAAGGCGCTTGTGAGGTCGGACTTGACGCCGCGCAGCAACCGGCTGCGGGCTGGGAGCCCCTCGCTGTCGAGGACGCCGTCGGTGACGATCGCTCGCAGTGTCGCGGCTTCAAGTTCGGGTGCGGCGGCGACCATGTCGCGGAACGTCTGAAGTGGCTGGCCGGTCGCCTTCAGGAGCGGCTTCAGCGCCTGCGCGCCGTTGCGGCTCCCTCCGGGCCAGTCGACGCGGCTCTCGTCGGGCCACGGCGCGTCGGCGATCACCGCCGCGACGCCGTCGGCGTCGAGGTTCGTCTCGATCTGGAGCGCCGCCCGTCCGGCGCGGTCGACCTCCCACCGTGCGGCCGCTTCCTCGCCCGCGCCTTCGAGCAGCGCGAGCAATCCGGCGGTTGCGATCGGCATGTACGGCGCGTGCGCCTGCATCCACTTCAGCGTGAGCGCCATCACTTCCCTCTCGACGAGACGACGCGATCGGCGAGCATCAGCACCGCCTCCAGATAGGCGGTCCCCCATGCGCCGTAGCGCTGGTTGACGCGGCCGAACCGCCTCAGCCATTCACCGTCGGCCCAGCCATCGTCGTCACCGCGGAGAACACCGTTGATCCCGTGGACCGAAACCCGGAACGGCCCTGGCGTAGCGCCGCCGTCCGCGACGGAGGGACGCTCGCGATCGCGGCCGTGATGAGCGCCGACGAGGTGGAGCGTGAGGTCGAGGTCGACGCCCTCTGATGGCACGAACTGTCCTGTGCTGACCGCGTCCTCGAGGATCGCGACCGATGCGCATTCGTGATGCCAGCCCCGCGGCAGTCCGGCGAGATGGGCCGCGATCCGGGCTGTGCCGCGGTCGCCGGTCCCGAACTCGCTCTTGGCGATCGGAGCCGCACCGATCGCATGCACTCCACCGCGCAGAAACGCCTGGAAGCGGGGGTCGACCTTGCCGAGATCGTGTGCCTGCGCGGCGAGCCGCAGCGAATCGCGAAGCGGCGCTGCCAGTCCCAGCGCGCTCGTGTAGTCGTCGACCTGGTCGCGGACGTCGGCGAGATGAGAGCGCAGCGTCGGCGGCGCGAGGTCACCGGCCCCCCGGCGGTCGGCTCGCTCGAGATCATCGGTGGGCACCGGCACGAGCACCCAGCTCCGTTCCAGCGGCCGGGCGCGCGCGGCGGCGTCCCATGCCGGGTCGTCCTCGTGCGCATTCACAGAGGTCGCATCGTCGGCCGCCTCCCCCTCGGCGTCGCCGGGCTCGTACTGCGGCAACCCGTCTGACGCGACCACCCCGATCTCGCGCAGCACGAGCGTCGCGCCGACCCCCGCCAGCGCATCGGGGGCGAGCGAAGCAAACGCCGGATGCGAAGGCAGAAGGTCTGCAAGGGCGTTGACCAGATCCTCCAGTGCGGTGTTCCGGTCGCTCGTGCCGCGAGCCCTAACAATGCGGTCGGCGGCCCTCCGACATGCGGTCGACACCCGTCGCCAGCTCCCGACGGTGAGCGGTCGTCTCGGCGAGCGACCGAGTGCCGCGCTCAGCGCCTGCGGGTTGAGCCGGACCGGTGCGGGCAGCCGCGGTCGGTCGCCACCGTCGACCTCCTCATCGAGCGCGACCGCCTCGCGTACGTCACCGGCCTGGTCGTTCCAGGGCAGGCCGTCGACGATCGGCTCGCGTCTCGCCGGCAGCATCACGATGTCGCCGGCCTTGATCTCCCACGGCCGGATCGTCCTGCGTCCGCCAGCGTTCAGCACGCCCTCGCGCAGCTCGTCCTCGTCGAACGGGTCATCCCCGACGAGCACCTGATTGCCGCGCAGCACGATGAACGGCAGCTCGTGGGCGGCAGCGGCGTACGCCGGCGGCGCCGCCGTCTGCGACCCGCCCTCGACGTCGCCGTCGCCGTCGCCGAGCGCGACTCTTCTCGCACCCGCCGACGACCCTGCCGGGAAGCTCGCCGCGATCAGCGCACGCGCCGCGACGTCGCTGAGCGTGAGCAGCTCATCGCGCTGCGGCGGGGCGGCAGCGAGCAACAGCTCGCGGTACCCGTTCGCCGCCGCGCCGCTGCGCTCCGGCCGCAGGTCCGCGCGCCAGCAGACGGAGACGTCGGCATCAGCACCGCTCTCGACGCCACGCCAGAAGACCTCGGCGTCGACCTCCTGCCAGTCGCCGAAGTCGCGGGCGGTGTGCGACAGCAGCTCGACGGTCTCGGGTGCCAGGAACGGCGCGCCCGGCGGCGCACTCGCCTGCGGGTACGGTCGCAGCGCCTCGAGCGCCGCGACCGAGACGTCGACGCTGCCGTCGCCCAGCAACCCTTCGAGCATGCTCCATGCCAGCGGCTCGTCCTCTCTGTAGAGCCACGGCTGCGGGTCGCGCACGATCGTCGCGTGCCCCTCGCGAGCCGGCCGGCCGCCGCGGTTGAGCCGCCCGAGCCGCTGGACCAGCGCGGCCGCCGACGCTGACTCGGTCACCATCGCGTCGACGTCGGCGTCGAGCCCGACCTCGAACGTCTGCGTGGCGACGCAGACCACCCGCTTCCCGCCTGCGTCCGGATCGAACAGGCGCGCGCCCGGGCCGTCGAGGAAGTCGTGACGGTCGATGGGGCGCTGCGGCCCGACGAGCAGCCCGCACGCGACCTCGTCGCCGTCGAGCGCTGCTTCCAGCTGCCGATGGACCTCGCGCGCGCGACGGACCGTGTTGACGACGCAAGCGACGGTCGACGCCCCGCGCTCGACGTGCGCGAGCGTCTCACGCACGAGCGCGGCCGCCCGCTCACGGTCGTTGACGTCGCCTGGGTCAACCAGCGCCGCCCGCTTGACGGCGTGCAGACGCCGATGCAGCTCCGGGTCGGCGCGATCGCCGTCGGTCAACGCGACGACCTGCTCAGGCGCAACGCCAGCGGCCGGCGTCGCGGTGATCGTGATCGATCGCAGTCCGGGCAGCGCCGGCGCCTCAGGTGCGGCGAGACGCAGCTCCCGGATCCGATTGACGCATTGCCGGAACGGCTCGGCGAGATGGGCCTCGTCGAGGCAGATCGTCGTGTCGACGGCGGCCAGGCCGGCCTCCAGCGCGCGCGACGCCGCGCCGACGCCGTAGCCGCGGAACAGCAACCGTGACCCGATCTGCCCGACGGTGCTGGTGATGATCTGCGGCTGCAGCGGGCCGTGCAGCGCGCGTTCCGGGTCGATGCCGCCACGCCAGCGCGTCGCGACGAGCGGCACTGCGCCCTGATGGGCGAGACCGGCCAACGCGGTCGCGACCGGGTAGAGCGCGGCCTCCGTGTCATCGCGCGCGGCGGCCAGCGCCACGGCGACGCGCGTCGCGTGCCTGTGGACCTCGTCGACGAGGATCCGGCGGTCGATCGCCCAGACGATCCGCACGCCGACGGTCCGCTCCACTGCCGGTCGATCGGCCTGCATCGCGAGCGCCCAGAGAAGCGCATCGACCGTCGCGGTCTTGCCCGCGCCAGTCGGGACCGCGATCACAGTCGGCGGCTCGCCGGCCGCGCAGCGCTGCGCGAGGCGCTCCTGCCACGGATACGGATCGTGCCCGTGGATGGCCCTGAAGTACTCCGCGAACGAGATCACGCCGCCCGCTCCTGCTGCGTGATCGCCCACGCCTCCTTCTCGGCCGGAACGCACAGCCCGAGCCCGAAGTGACGTGCCTTGCCGAGCAGCAGCGGACCGGCGACCGGACGCTCGAACGTCAGCGCGAGATGATCCGCCGGCCCTTGCACCGGGCCACGCCAACGCTCAGGAACCTGTCCGGCCGAGACCATGCGCCCGGCCCCACCGCGCCGTCCCGGTCCGCGCAACACCGCGACGGACGACGGCGTCGGCAACCCCACGTGAGCGCAGTCGGCAGCGACCTGGCGCATCAGCCCCTCGGCACCGCCCTTGCGCCAGCGGGAGTGAACGACCGGCGTGACAGTCACCCAGTGCCGCGACGGCCGCGCATAGGAGGCCGGTTGCAGCGTCACCTTGCGCGCGTCGTCGGCCGTCGGGAGCGCCAACCGCACCAACCCGGCTCCCGGGATCCGCACATCCGGTCGCGGCGTCGCGTCATCAGCGCCCAGCAGCGCGCGCAGGCCGCGCACGACCGCAGCGCGCTGTTCGACCAGGTCAGCGACGCGCCGCTCATGCGGCAGCACCAGCGCCACGCCGAGCACGCGACCGGTCGGGTGCGGACCCCACACGAACGGGAGCGGCACGACCGCGCAGTGCGGATCGGCTCCACGGGCGGTGAGGATCGCCGGCGCCTCCTCGACCGTTCCCTCCGCGCCGTAGCCGCTCAACAACGCGGTGCGCACCGCGCGCGCCAGAAGGTAGGCCGCCGGCGCCTTCGGCCGCAGCTGCGAGTTCCCGTCGTCGATTGCCAGCACGATCATCTCACCCCACCAGCGCGGGTCGACAGGGCGTGGAGCCGGTCGCCACCCGGGCCGCACGTAGCGCACCGACTGGCCGATCGCGATCTGCGGGATCAGCCCCGTCGGCTGAACCCTCGCCCGGTCGCTGCGTCGCGCCGCCTCGCGGCGGTCGAAGCCATCGAGCGTGGCGCCATCCGGCACGCGCACCGCGATCCCGTCGCCGGCCTCTACGCCTGCCGGCCGCCACACACGTTCGCGCATCGGGTCCTCATTGCCGGGCGGATCCGGCGCGACGTGGACGAGCGCCGGCGAGCGGCTCGTGCCGACGAACGTGACGTCCGCCGCCAGGGAGCGCAAGCGCTCCAACTCCTCGCCGGTCAGCTCAAGCTCGTCCCACACGAGGTGCACCGGTCGATCTCCGATCGCGACCCCGACCTTGCTGACCTCGGCGCGCTCACGCCCGAGGTTGCGCGGCGAGACGCCGCGTCCGGTGTCGACGTAGTTGCGCGGTGCCCACCGCGTCGCGCCGCGCAGCCGCACCGCCGCCGCGGCGTCGCGGTTGGGCTCGCCGACGCCAACGCTGTCGGGAGCCAAGACCCGCGGCGGCGGAGCGTCGCACAGCCGCTGCAGCAGCGTGCGGTCAGCCGCGAGGTCGCCGCCGTGCCGGCCGTGCGCGGCGGCGAGCAGCGCACCGAGCAGCCGCAGCGGGCTCGGCGGCCACTCCGGCTCGTTTGGTGACGAGCCAGACTGAGCGTGGTAGACACCCAGCGGAAAACGAAGCGTGAGTCGCACCATCAGCCGCGCTCACCCAGCCTTCGCGCTCGCGGCGACCGCGTTGTCTACCAGGCCGTTCAGCATCGCACCCGCTCTGAGGTGGACGCTGCGATCAGCGACCCCGACGCGGGCGACCGCGTCGTCCAACAGCGAACGCGCGGCGTCGGGAGCGAGCGCGAACCGCTCCCGTCTGCCGTCGGCGCCGACCAGGTCGAAGCACATCTCGGCGCGCGGGACGAGCGCGCAACGGGCACGCAAGTCCCAGCCAGCGGCCCCGCGCAGCGTCAGCGCGTAGAGCCCAAGCGCCGCGAGCAGGACGCGCGTCTCCGTGTTGTCGTAATGGGCGAAGCTGAGCCGGCGCAGCGCCGCGAAGGACAGGAAGCCGAGGTAGCGCGCCTCGGTGATCACGACGCCGCCGCGGAAGCCGACGGGTATCTTCCCGGCCGTTCTTGCCGGCTCGTGGTCGTAGGGGATCTGCTGCTGCGGCGGGATCGAGCTGAGCCCCTGCTCGGAGAGCCGTCTCGCACCTCTGGGCAGATCACTCGCCTCACCGAGGTTGAGCGGATCTCTGCGCGCAGCGAACTGCGCCTGCTCGATCGGCTTCAGCCCGATCAGGCTGCTGGTCAGCGCACGCCCGATCCGCACCTGACCGTGCGGTCCCTTCTTTTGGGAGTCCCAGACGCCGAACAGAAGGTCGTGCGACGAGGTCTCCAACAGCGGATCGAGCGCCGCGGCATGCGCCAACGACAGCTCCAGACCTCGCTCGCTGGCATCGAATCGGCCGCCGCCGCCCACGGGCTCACTCAGCCGCAGCCACGCGTCAAAAGACCGATGGGGCATCTCAAGGGTTGTGATGGTGATCGCTTCGCCGTCACTCGGCTCCACGGTCGTGCTCGACACCGGCAGCGGGTAGCGTCCGGCGCGATGGAGGGCGAGCAACACCTCCTCGAGCCGGTTCGCCGCCGAGCCGACGCTGTCCAGCTCGATCGTTCTGCACGGCTCCCCGTCGATGTAGCGATCGTGGATCTCCAACCGCCCCTCGTACGAGGGCGGCTGGACCGGCAGCCCGCCGGCAGGTTCGAGATCCTGCCGGACCTCGATCCCAGCGGGACGAGTCGCCGATGGCTCATCGGAAAGCCCGTCACGCAGCGCTGACAACAAGTCCACAGTCATACGACACCTCCTGGTTCGGTTTCATCGGCCGCCAGCAGGCGCCCGTTGCGTTCTACGTCCTTCGACGGAGCCGAGCGACCGCCCGGTGGACCGTGCGCGCACGACCAACAACGCCAACCAACGACGTGCTTCAACGAGGCCGCGCCACAGAGGCCCGGTGCTGGTTTGAACAGACCATTCACGTCATAGGTAGGTGTCCTTGGGCGCCTACCTGCATCAGTAAACGGTATCGTTTCCGATACCGTACGACATCGCTTCCGCCGCCGCAACCCCAACCCACAACAACAGGGCCAGCTACCGTCAGACGCTGGAAGCCCAGGCCCGATCGCTGGCTGCAGTACTGGTCAGCAGCGCCCCGGCCTTCGCTCCTTGACAACTCGATAAGGCGAGCGCGGTGGCGACCGGACCTGCTACCTGCTCGCCTACGACATCCGCGAGCCGGGGCGGCTGCGCGGGTGCATCACGTGGCGAAAGACTTCGGCGAACCCGCCAGACTCCTGCGCAGCCTTTCACCGTGACCCTCCGGGCCGCAGCTCCGTTGAAGTCGCTCCAGGCCACGCTGAACGACATCGAGATTGGAATCCTCACCGCGGCCTCCGGGCCGCGGGCTCCGTTGAAGCATGACGGCGCCGGCCGCGGCTCCATCCAGGTGACGGCTCACCGCGGCCTCCGGGCCGTGGCTCCGTTGAAGCGCGTTCGCCCCAAGGCCGGTCATCAGAAGATAATTCGCACCGCGGCCTCCGGGGCCGCGGCTCCGTTGAAGCCCCCGGGACATACGCGAGCTGATCCACGTCGCGTCGCTCGCCGCCGCCTCCGAGCCGCGGCTCCGTTGAAGCAGGTGCGCCTTGTCGTACGGGTCGATGCGCGCGACCTCACCGCGGCCTCCGTGCTTCGTTGAAGCAACGAGGGCGGCGCGAGAATCATCTTCTCGACGCTCCTCACCGCGGCCTCCAAGCCGCGGCTCCGTTGAAGCCACCACGCGCTCGTCCTCTACCGCGAGGGCGTCGCCTCACCGTGACCTCCGGACGGCGGCTCCGTTGAAGCGAGCAGCACGGCGTCGAGGTGCCGCAGTTCTGGTCCCCTCATAGCGCCCTCCGGGCCGCGGCTCCGTTGAAGCAGCCAGTCGATCCACTGTTCGGTCGTCATGCGTTCTCACCGCGGCCTCCGGGCCGCGGCCCCGTTGAAGCAGCGCCTCCTGCATGTCACGGATGCCGGCGGCCGACCGCTCCCCGCGGCCCTCCGGGCCCGTGCCGGCTCGTCGCGCCGCCGACTCGCCCGCGCAGCCGCTCTACGCCTCCAAGCCCGGTAGCCGGGTGACCAAGCGCGGCGGCCGCGTGGTGGCGATCGAGGACGGCGAGGAGGTCGCCTCTCGTCGCCTGCTCGATGTCTCGCACGTCGCGGTCTTCGGCAACGTCGACGTGGGGAGTGCCTTGCTGCGCGCCTGCTTCGACGCCGGGATCCCGTCCTGTGGCTGACGATGGGCGGCTGGTTGAGCGGCTTCGCGAGCGGCATGCCATCGAAGACCGTGCTGGTCCGGATGCGACAGCACCGGGCGGCGGCGATCGGCGCCGGCGAGTTCGCATCGGCGTTCGTCGCCGGCAAGCTGCGCAACCAGCGGACGTTGCTGCGCCGGCACGGCGGTACCGGGGCACGCGACGCCGTCGCGCAGATCGGCCGGCTGGCAAGAACGGCTGAGGAGGAGCGGGACCCGGCGTCACTGCTGGGAATCGAAGGTACCGGGGCGCGGCTCTACTTCGAGCGGTTCGGCGGACTGCTGCGCGGTCGGGAAGCCGCGACCTTCGCGTTCGAGGAGCGCAACCGCCGCCCGCCGCGCGATCCGGTGAACGCGCTGCTGTCATTCGTCTACGCGATGCTCGTCAAGGATGCGGTGACCGCGCTGCTGGCGGCGGGACTCGATCCCTACATCGGCCTCTACCACCGCTCCGGCTTCGGCCGCCCCGCGTTGGCGCTCGACTTGATCGAGGAGATGCGTCCGCTTGTCGGAGACTCAACGGTTCTGATGCTCATCAACAACGGCGAGGTGAGCGGCGGCGACTTCGTCACCCGCGCGGCCGGTGTCGCGTTGACAACGGCCGGGCGGCGGAAGGTGATCGCCGCCTACGAGCGCCGCGTGAGAACCGAGCTGAGACATCCCCTGTTCGGCTACCGGACCAGCTACCGTCGGGCGCTGGAGACCCAAGCCCGGCTGCTGGCTGCCGTGCTGGTGGGCAGCGCTCCTCCCTACCGTTCCTTGACAACTCGATAGGGCGTGCGGTGGCCGACCGGACCCGCTACCTGCTCGCCTACGACATCCGCGAGCCGCGGCGGCTCCGCCGGGTGCATCGCCTGGCGAAGGACTTCGGCGAGCCGCTGCAATACTCGCTCTTCGTCTGCGATCTCACTCGTGTGGAGTTGTCGCGGCTCAAAGGTCAGTTGCACGAGGCGATGAAGACGACCGAGGACAGCGTCAGCATCTTCGACCTCGGCCCGCCCGCCACCCGCGGCGTCGAGTGCATCGAGTTCATCGGCCGCCGCAGAGACCTCCCCACCGACGATCCGACGATCCGGCGATCTGGTGATCCGCCGCACCCGTGCGACCCCGCGCGAGCGGTCGGGGTGCGGTCCTTTTACCCGGGGAGCGCTCGCACCACCTATTCCCCCTGCAAACGAAGCCTTCCGCAGCTGCCATAGCCGCGCATCGCTACCCGACACACCGCTGCAAGTGACACCTCTCGCAAAGGCCCGCAAATCCCCTGCAAATACGGCTAGGATTTCGCGAGCCCTCACCGCGGCCTCCGGGCCGCGGCCCCGTTGAAGCCCGAGCTGGAGGGACACGACCTCGTCGACCCCTCTCACCGCGGCCTCCGGGCCGCGGCCCCGTTGAAGCCCGAAGAGCCTCGACGTCTCCAAGGCGCTCGATAGACTCACCGCGGCCTCCGGGCCGCGGCCCCGTTGAAGCAGTGCCGCAGATGTCACAACAAGTTCGACGCGGCGCGTCTCACCGCGGCCTCCGGGCCGCGGCCCCGTTGAAGCGGCCGGGGCTACGGCCTCCACGTCGCCGGCCTCCACTCACCGCGGCCTCCGGGCCGCGGCCCCGTTGAAGCCGGATGGTTGATGGCGAGATCGTTGTGATCGAGCAGGGCGCTCACCGCGGCCTCCGGGCCGCGGCCCCGTTGAAGCGCCGCAGCCCGGTCGTAGCGGCCGTCGTCGGCGAGCGCGACTCACCGCGGCCTCCGGGCCGCGGCCCCGTTGAAGCATCCAGCGATACGCCGCTGTGACCGGCATGGATCCGCTCACCGCGGCCTCCGGGCCGCGGCCCCGTTGAAGCGCGGTGCAAGTAGCCGTCGGGGGATTCGGAACTCACCGCGGCCTCCGGGCCACGGCCCCGTTGAAGCGCCTGCGCCCACAGCGCGCGTGCGACCGCGCGACCGTCTCACCGCGGCCTCCGGGCCGCGGCCCCGTTGAAGCGCGAACGCCCAGTGCCAGAGGATCAGACCGAAGAGCCTCACCGCGGCCTCCGGGCCGCGGCCCCGTTGAAGCCAGACCGGCATGCCCGGCTGCGCGTTGGTGGCGCCTCACCGCGGCCTCCGGGCCGCGGCCCCGTTGAAGCAACCTGACGCAGCAGGTCGACGAGATCCTGGAAGTCTCACCGCGGCCTCCGGGCCGCGGCCCAGTTGAAGCCGCCGTGTCCCCGTCGCCACCAACCAGGTGCGATTCCCGGCTCACCGCGGCCTCCGGGCCGCGGCCCCGTTGAAGCAACGCCCGCCACCCGTTGATGAGCGCGTTGTCCGACCTCACCGCGGCCCTCCGGGCCGCGGCCCCGTTGAAGCACGACACGCGCGAGGACCCACTGGCCAAGGGCGCTGTACGCTCACCGCGGCCCCGTTGAAGCGAATACGGCGGCGACGCGCTGTTCGGCGGCTGGGTGACGCTCACCGCGGCCTCCGGGCCGCGGCCCCGTTGAAGCCCCTCAGGGATGAGCAGTCAGACCTCAGGCGTGCGCTCACCGCGGCCTCCGGGCCACGTCTCGGTGCCGCCTCCGCGCCAGGGCTCCGTTGGAGCTTCCACATCTCAGGAAGCGGGAGTGTCACCTCGGCCCGACGGTGCTCCGAGTTGAGCTGCTGCAGCTCCTCTCGGCCCATGGCTGGTTGCGTGCGCGACGATAGGGAACAGCTCCGGAAGGCGTAGTACGTGGCTGTTGCTGCCGACTGACCCGGCTGTGGTGGCGGGCTCGTCATCGCAGCCAGGTTTGACCATCCGGCGGGATGGCGCTTCCACTTCGACACGATGAGCCGCCGAGTTCGCCAACGCCGCCGCTGGCGTTCAGTCGCCCGGATGGCCCGCTGGTCGCCGTTGCCGGCCTGTGCGGCGGGGCGGGCACGAGCACGATCGCGCTCCTGCTCGCCGCGGCCGCGGCCGCGGAGAGCTCGGTCCCGGTCTTGCTCGTCGAGACCGGTGGGCCGACGGCGACGCTGAACGTCCTCGCCGGCGGCGGCTCCCGTCGTTCGCTCGTCGACCTGGCCCGCCAGCTCGAGAGCGGCGACCACGCGGCGGAGGAGCCCTTCGAGGTCGTCGGCGACGGACTGCGCCTGATCGCGGGCGGCGCCCAGTTCGAGCGCGAGGTTGGAGAGTCGGCGCTGGAGATGATCTTCGATGACGCGAAGGTCGCCCATGGGCTGACCGTGGTGGATTGCAGTTCGCTGACGGCGGCCGCCGACCTGGTTGCGCTCCGGCGGGCGACGCATGTCGTCTGGTCGGTGCCCGACACGGACCTTGGCGCCGCGCGGGCGGAGGCGATCTTCGAGGCACTCGAGCTGCCGGTGGTCGGGCGCGAGCTGCTGGCGGTCCGTCACGAGGCGGCCGGCGCCCCGGTGCCGGCGACGAGGTGGACGTCGCTCGCGCAGCAGCGCGACTGCGACGTCGTGCTCGTTCCGCACGTGCCCGCGATGTTCGAGTTGCCGCTGGATGAGCGACTCGCCCGGACTACCATCGCGCTTGACGCGTTCGCGGGAATGCTGCGCTGATGCCCGGCCTGCCGCCTGCCGTGCTGCGCATCGTGGTGGCCACCTACGCCGCGATCACGGCCGTCGTCCTGGCGGTGGCGGTCGGCGCGGGGGTCGCATTCGGCGACGACGTCTCCGCCTGGCGAGACGTTCCGTTCCCGAGGCTGGTCCCGAGCGTGGGCGAGGTTGGGTCGATCCTGCTGCACAACGGACGGATCCTGCTCGCCGCGATCGGAGCGGCGCTGGCCGTCAACTCGCCGTGGCTGGCTGGCGCCAGCCAGCCGGTCGAGCGCGGTTGGGGCTGGAAGGCGACGCGGGCGCTCTGCGATGTCGTCCTGGTGCTCGGCGTCGCGCGCAACCTCCTCACCGTCGGGATCGGCTTGGCCGCATATCGCGAGCGAATGTTGCTGGCGACCTTGCCGCACGGTCCTGTTGAGCTGGCGGCGTTCTCCTGCGGGCTCGCGCTCTATCTGATGGCCCGGCGCGGTCCGGTCGACCGCCGAGTCTGGCTCACGCTCGCCGCCGGCGGCGGGCTGCTCCTGGCGGTCGCCGCGCTTCTCGAAGTCTTCGTCGTCTTCTGATCATGCCGGTCCCGAACGTCAAGCTCGCGATCGGCCTCGTCTTCCTCGCGATGGCGGCCGCCGGCTTCGCTGTCGGCGTGGCGTTGCTCACGGCGCCGTCGCTGCCGGAGGCGCCGTCGACGACGACCGGCGGCGTCACGCGCACGACGCCTGCACCCGCACGACCGGGAGCGCGCGCAAGACGGCGCCCTGCGACGTCACCTCAGATGCTTCGACCCGAGGTCCCAGGGCGTTCTCACGACGACGCGGACGGACCGATCGATTGGCTCGGTGAGCGCAGCGTCGTCGAATTGCTGGGGATCGCGACGGCAGCGGGCACGTTGCTCGGCACGCTCGTGGCGATCGCGATCGTCGTGCGGACGGTGCGGCGGCGGGTTCGTAACCGGGGCGCGCGTACCTACGAGCGTTACGAGATCCGGCTTTCCGCTCACGACGAGTGCGCGCCTGAGGATCTCGAGGAGGCGGTTGAGGCGATCGTCGGCCTGGTGCGCGAGCGCGCCGACGTGCGCTGGCGCGAGGGACAGCCGTGGCTGGCCTTCGAGCTGCGTTACGACGCCGCCGGCGACGGTGAGTTGGAGTGGACGATGTGCGTCGTCTGTCAGCCGCGCGTCGTGCGGCAGCTCGACGCCGCGCTTGCCGCCGCCTATCCGGCGGTGCGGATCGGCTACGACTTCGTCGCGGACCCGCAGCCCCTCGACGGGTCTGCCTGGCGGCCGGCGTACGTCGAGCGGCTGCGGAAGCACCGCTCGTTCGTCTTCGCGCTCGGCCGCGAGCGCGCCACCAGCCGCGGCTCGTCGGGGCCGGCGGCGCCGCTGGTCGAGCTGATCGCGCAGGCGCAGGTTGCGGCGGCGCAGCCGAGCGTCGTGCGGCTGACGCTGGTGCCGACGCTGCATGCGGTCGAGCGGCTCGCCGCCTCGCTCGCGCGCGGAGAGGCGAACCGCTCCGCCCGCGCGGAGCAGTGGGGCGCGCCCGATGCCGGGCTGCGCGCGCCGCAACGGCGACGCGAGCTCGAAGAGGTCGAGCGGACCCAGAACCGCTCCCTGTGCTGGTTCGAGCTGACGATCGCCAGCGACGACGCCGAGACCTGCCGCGCCGTCACCGCGACCGTCCAGGCGCTGCGCGGCGCCAACCGGCTCCACCGCCGGATCTTCGACCTGCGGCCGAACCGGACCCGCGACCGGTTCGTCGCCAGCGAGCCGCCGCTGCTGCCCGCGACGCCGGCGGTCGGGCTCCGCGCCCTGCTCTCCAGCGCCGAGATCGCGACGCTGATCGAGCTGCCGACCGCTCGCATGCGCGGCGTCCCGGTCCGCCGGCTGATGCTGCCGCGCATCCCGGCACCGCCCGAAGCGCTGCGCGCCGCCGGCGCGCTCGACGAGCCGCCGGTCGACAACGATGCCTTCGATCCCGAGACGATCAGCCCCGAGCAGGGTGCCGGCGTCGAGGAGACGAGCTGATGCCGGCGCGGCCGCGGGAGCTGATGCCGACCGGGCGCGCCTCCAACGCCGAAGTCGTGCAGCGGCCGGCCGACCGGCCGCAGGGCACGCTGATCGTCGGCGGACAGGGGTCAGGGAAGACAAGCTTCCTGCTGCGCTCGTTCCTCAACGACGTGCGCGACCCGAACGCCGCGGTGATCATGATCGACCCCAAGAGCGAGGTCGCGCGCCGCGCGCTGGCGCTCGTGCCGCCCGACTGCGGCAAGACCGTCTGGTTCCTCGACCTCGCCTACCCGCGCTTCGGCATGTCGCCGCTGACACTGCCGGCCGAGACGATGCGCAACCCGCACCGGCTCGCCGCCGCCGTCGCCGGCGTCGCGGACAACGTCGTCAACTCGCTGCTCGACGTCAACGAGGGCCAGATCTTCCAAGCCTCGCGCGACCTGCTCTACCACGCGACGATCGGCGCGCTCGCGATCGCCAGCGCCGCCGACACCCGCCCGCGCTGGGAAGACATCTACGGCCTCCTCCTCCCCTACCGCGCCGACCTGCGCGACGCCGTCGTAGCCGCGACCGCGCACATCCCCGACCTCGACCAGACGCACGAGTTCTGGGGCCGCGAGATCCCCGACATGATCGACGGCGCCAGCTCAGTCACCCGCCAGCAGATGAAGGCGCCGCGCAACAAGGTCGGCGGCATCGTCTCCGTCCCGCCGCTGCGACGCTTCTTCAACCACCCCGTCGACATGCCGCTCAGCCGGATCATCGAGAACCGCGACATCCTGATCGTCGACGCCGCCATGGGCGGCACCGAGCAGCGGCCCGGCATCGGCGAGGAGAACTCGATCGCCTGCATGCACTTCCTCCTGCGCATGCTGCACACCCACATGCAGCACCAGATCCACGTCGACGCGCCCGCGCGCGCCCGCGTCGCGCTGCACCTCGAGGAGTGCCACTACGTCATCAACGAGCTGACCGTCGACATGCTCGCCACCCACCGCGCCGCCGGCCTCGACGTCACGCTCGCCCACCAGTTCTTCGCGCAGCTGCTCTCCGCCGAGTCCGGCGCGCGCAGCGAGAAGATCCGCAAGGGCATCCTCAACCTCTGCCAGTCGCGCTGCATCTTCCGCCTCGGCGACCCCGACGACGCCGAAGCCGCGACGCGGATCGCGATGGCCGTCTACGACTCGCTCTTCCGCAGCGATCCGGAGTCACGCGCTCGCACGCGCGCGACCCCCGAGACGTTGCTCAACCTTCTGCGCTGGTACTTCCTCGCCAGCTGGATCATCGACGGCCAGCGCGCGCCCGCCTTCATCGGCCGCACCTACCCGATCCCGACCGGCAGCCTCGGCTGGACCCGCCACCACTACCAACGACTCGTCAACCGCTGCGGCGCCTACCCGGCCGAGATGGGCTCCACCTATAAGCGGAATTCCACCACCGACAGGCGGTCCTCGACCTCCAAGCGCGACGGCCGGCGCGACCAGACTGAACAGAACCGGCAAGCCGATCGGGCGATGCCGACGTCGAGTCCGAGCCAAGACGAACCGGCTCCCGCCGAGACGCCCGAACCGCGTCCGGCGAGATCTGACTCAGCTCCGCCTCGGCGCACGGCTTCAGCGCTGCAACCGGAGTTGTGGGACTCCGACGACGCCGATGACGGCTGCGAAGCGATGGACTCTCCGGTTCTCGGACTCGTCGGCAAAACCGCCAAGGACGCCACGGCCCCGGCTCCCGACGGCCCGACACCCGAAAGCTACGCCGAGCTCGGCGTCATCGACCAGATCTCCGAGCTGCTGCCCCCGGCGAGTCCGAGAACGAGCGTCGTGCTCGATCGTCTCAGCGAGCAGCAGCTGCGCGTGCTGAAGCTGCTCGACCGCTTCGGCCTCATGACCACCTCGCAGCTGCGCCGCTCAGCGTGGCCAGCCGGGGTCGGCGAGCGCGGGGTCCAGAAAGCACTCGCCCGCCTCGAGCGCGCGGGGCTGCTGCAACGCGTCCCGACCCGCTTGCGCTCGCAGTCGAGACGATCAAGTCCGCCGCTCTGGTGCCTGACCGCCAGAGGCTTCAAGCTGGGCCAGGAGCCGCCCGACGGGCTGCCCCCGGTGATCGCCAATCGCCGACACTACCGGCCGAGCGAAGCCAGAGAAGGTGCTCGCGTTCGGCACGACCTCCACGTCGTCAACTGGATGCAGGCACTCCACAACACGATCCCTGCCTGGTGCACCGACAACTGGCGGACCTCCCGCTACCACACCGCCCGCTTCACGCCGCCGCGCGTCGGCGACGGGCGCAACCGCCGCCCGCTGCGTCCGAGCGACGTCGCGCTCGGCGCCGGCCATGGTTTCAGCAACGTCCCGCAGCAGCTCGAGGAGATCGTCGCCGACCTCGCCATCGAACTCCACGTCGTGAGCGATCCAAGCCCCCGACCTGGTCGCCGCTACGAGCTGCGCTTCGACCTCCTGCTCGAGCTCGACCTGACCGAGCGGCCCGCATACAACCGCGACAAGCTGGCCCGATACGACGCCTTCCTCACTGGCTGGAGCCTCGCCTGCCCACGCTATCGCCGGCTCGGCTCCCGGCCGATCGTCGTCTTCGCGTCGCCCTCGCCGCGCGCGACCCTCGCGCTGATGCAGGAGGCCGACAAGGCCATGACCGGCAGCGTCGGCCCGCTCGGCCGTCCTGAACACGAGTGGTATTTCGCCGGCCGCGCCCACACCTTCTTCGCCACCGAAGGCGACCTCCATCACGGTTCGCTGCGGGCGCTTCAGCTGCCGCCTCTTCCCCGCCGGCTGCGCGAGCAGCTCGGCGACGAGAGCTTCGAGGCGACGCTGGTCACTCTCCTTCCCGAGAGCGTTGCAGCGGCGGGACGCCGCTCGGTCTAGCAGCCGACATGCCGCGCCGTCGTCGTTAGCGTCGCGCCGACTCAGACAGACGCCGCACCCACCGGTCGACGACCCTGGCGATCCGCTCGACGCGCTCTTCGAGCCTCGCAAGACGCGGCTCGTACTCGCCCCGCTCGAGCCGTTGAATCGTCGCCGTTCGGATGTACTCGGCACTCGCGATCCCGAGACGCCCAGAAGTCTGCTTCAGTCGCTCCCACGTCTCGGGGTCGAAGCGCACGGTTGTCGTGTGCATGAGAGTTGGGCTCACGTCCGCCGCCGGAGTTCGGGGACCGCCTCGTCACGTCGTGCCTCGAAGAGGACGATCAGCTCGCTCAGCGGCGCTTCGAGACCCCTCGCGATCTTGAGCATGACTCGCAACGTCGGATTGATCTCGCCTCGCTCGATCGCGCCGACGTAGTTGCGATGAAGGCTCGCCTGCCGGCCGAATTGCTCCTGCGACAGGTCGCGACGTGCGCGGAACTCCTTCACGGCTCTCCCGAACACGACATGCTCGTCGGACTGCTTCTTCGCCGCCACGGCTACCACCCCACCGTGGCAACGCGAACCTGCCGCCCAAGCACCTGCCGACGGAGCACTCGGCAAGCGGCTCGGGTCGCGTAAAGACGCTCGAGCTCATCGCTATCGAGATCGACCGCAGGCTCGGCATGATGCACGACGATCATCTCGCCGACGTAGCTGGTGATCTCGGATGCCGCCGTCGCGAGTTCCTCGGGCGGCATCGTGAGCGCCGTGCCCTCCGAGCTGTTGCTGGGCGACCAGCCGAGATCATCGAGCAGTCGGAAGAGGCATTCGCGCCGCCAGCGCAATTGCCGTGCCGTTCGCCAGTCGCCTCGTCGAAATGCTGCGGCCACGACGTCGACATCGCCGAGGACGGCCACGGCCGCCTTCCGAAGCAAGTCCTGCTGAACCGCCGCGACCTCAAGCTGAGCGCCGCGATGACATGGCCCACAGCCGGTGTTGGTGCGCAGACGTCGCCGCGCACCTTGGATACGCTTTGCGCGCATGGGAGACCCACTTTCTCCTGTGCACGGGGCTCCGGGGGTGTTAGCGCACCTCCGGGCCCCACAATTTTCAGTTCAGTTCACACCATACGTTGAGTTGCCGTGTCCAACGTAACGGTTTCGTATCGGTGCCCCTCGCGGTGGCAGGGTTCACAACTTGGGCGGGTTGAACACCGTCCCGCGTCCGGGTATCGGTTTGTGGCGGTGCGGGAGCTGGCGTAGCGCGCTGGGTCGGGTACGGTGCAAATCGGGCTCCCGACCCATCTGCGTGCGAGGCGGCGTTGCGGGCTTGCGGCCGTCGGCCAAAAGCGCCGACCCGAGCCGCTAACGCTGCGCCACGCAATGTCACCGCCCCGGGCGCGTTCAACGCGGCGGCGGGATGGTGAAGGTGGCGCTGGCGACTGGCTTGGTGACGATGCGGAGGCGTCTGCCCTTGAACCGCTGCGTGAAGAGGACGGTCAGGCGGTACCGGCCCTCGCACCAGACGCCGCGCTTGAGGTTGAGCGGGAGGATCGGGAGCGAGTAGGTGGTGCCGGCGACCATCAGGTAGCTGGAGATCGCGTCGATGCTGGTGTCTTCGGTCCGCAGCGAGGCGCAGTCGCGCCCGGCCGGCCCGTGGAGCCGGTAGGCGTAGCCCTCGGTGGCGGTGGTGACGGTAATCGGCAGCTTCACGCGGGCCGCGATGCGGCTGTTGCTGGCCGTGCCCGGCCGCTGGATGATGCGGATCGGCGCGTGCAGGCTGCGGGCTCTGCGAGCGCGTCTGGATGCTCTGGTCTCAGCTGCGGGCCGGGGGCCGCCGGGGATGTAGATGGTGGTAGCGCATCTGCCGCTGGGCGTGCCGCGGGCGCTCAGGTCGGGACGCGCGTCGGGCCCGCAGGTGGTGGCCTGCACGCGTATCGACGGGGTCGTGGCGTCGGTGAAGAGGCCGGGGCGAACGGCGAGGAAGACGCCGTCGTTGGCCTGTTGGAGCGGCTTCCAGCGTCCGTCGGGTGGGTCGCTGATCGAGGCGTTGAGGATGCCGCGGCCGAGCGAGATTCCGATGATCGTGCGGAAGGCGGCTCTGAGGTCGCAGCTGGCAGTCGCGGGGCTGCACTGGCTGCCGAGGATCGTCGGGGTCGCCGCCAGCACGTCGCCGCTGGCGCGCTCACCGAAGCGAGCGGCGATACCGCCGCAGCTGACCTGGGGACTGCCGCCGGGGGTGATCGGCCGGAACTCGCCCGTGGTGGTGAGCATGCCGAGCTGCCCGGCCTGCAGGCGCCCGAACTCGGTGCAGAGCAGCTGCGTGCGCGGGTTGTACTTGTCACGGGCGAGATAGGTCGCCATTCCCCACGGCAGGCCGCCAGCGGGATCGTCGACGCGCAGCGGGATGACCTTGTAGGTGCCGCGCTCGATCGTGGCGAATCTGTTCGGCTGATCGATCGGCGCTCCGATCGGTACTGGTGTCTCCCCGGCTGCGGCACCTGCTACGGCACCGGCGGCCGCCAGCGTGGCGATCGCCGCCACCGTCCCCTGAAAACGTCTCATCAACTGTCTCCCATCCGTGTTGCCCCGTGATTCAGCGTAGCGCCAGACCGACGTGTGGAGCGGCGGCAGGCAAGCCCGCCGCCGCTCCGCGTGCTGGGTCTGCTCAGGCGCCGCTCAGCAGGCGAGGTCCTCGGGGATCACACCGAGCGAGAGCACCGCCCCGTGGCCACCCACGTGCTGCAACCGTTCGGCCGCGGCCGCGTCGTTTGTGGAGAGCTGAAGACGGAAGGTGTTGCTCGTCACCGCCGCGGTGCCGACCGGCGCGCCCTCGGCCGTCTGCACCTCGACGCTGCTGACGCCGTCAGGCGCAACGCCGTAGAGCACGACCGACGCGTCCGGCTGGTCGGGGCCGCAGATCGACGCGGCCAGCAGCTCGCCGTTGATGGTTCGCTCGTAGTCCTGGCACGTGATCTCGCCGCCGACCTGCGCCGCGTCGAGGCAGATCCCCTTGGTCGTCGAGCGCAGCGAGATCTGGTCGCTGGGCAACGCGAGCGTCGCGACGCGGCCCGCGGTCGGCTCCTCGCGCAGGACGCCGAGCCGCGCACGCGCAGCAGCGGGCGCGTCCTCCGCGGCGATCGTCGTGCCGGTGACCTCGGCGAGGCTGCTGCTCGACGATCTTGCCTGACGCGCGAAGCCCCAGTAGATGTCGCCGCCGCCGAGAATCGTGTGTGTGTATCCGGAGTTGTTCCCGACGAAGTTCTCCTCGTAGTGGCCGAGCCCCGACCACCCGTCGGAGTGGTAGCCGACCGCGATGTTGTTCCCACACGTGCGCGAGAGCTGGTGGGCGTACGGAGGCACCGCCGTCTCCTTCTGGCAGACCGACACCGTCCCAGCGCCTATATACTGAGCTATGTTGTTCGTGAATCTGCCGACACCCGAGCTGCTCGCGCACTGGCTCATCGGCGCCACAGCGATGTTGCAGTAGTAGCCCGCCGACGCGGTACCCGACGCCGCAGCGAGGCAGCCGACGACCAGCAGTGCGCCCACGGCCCCAACCAGCCAGCGGCGCGCTTGACCAAGCGGTCTCATATCTCTCCTTCGGGGGATTTGACACGACCGGAGCTGGCCAAGCTCCGTTCAATTAGAAGTGCCGGCGACACGAACAGTGCCAGATCTGGAGCGACGACGCTCGACTAATCAGCTCTTTGTAAGGAACCTGACGAGCGCAAGCGTGAGCTGTCACAGGACCACTGCAGCCCACTGCTGAGCAGAGGCGAGCGCGATCGCCAGCGCTGACGGGCTTCGTGATTCACTTCAGTGCACTCACCGGTAAAGAAAACACGTGTATCACACGTAAAGCGCCTAATCGACCCCTCACACCTGACGAGCGGACAAACGGACGGACATCCGATCTGGCGCCGGTAGGCCAGCCGGCGGCGAGATCGAGACAGCAGAGATTCGCGCGGTCGAGTTGGTCGGCGGGCCGCCGCGCGCCGGCGTCAGCGGACGCGGGGGCAGCGAATCGCGACGCTAATGCGGTCGCTGAGGCCGTCGGCGAAGGTGAGCGTCGTCTGCACGCGGAATCCGCCGCGGGGGCAGCGTGAGGGGATCTGGACACCCTCGGGCCGGTAGCGGCGGCCTGTCACGGGGTCGCGGTAGACGATCGTGCTGGCGCCGATCGAGAGGTCGACATCGGCGAGTGTGATCTCGGCGCCCCATCTCGGCGGCAGGGGCGGCAACGCGAGTTGGAGCGTGCCGCCCCACGGAGGCCGGGCGGGAATCAGCTCGCCGGCGTAGACCAGGCGCGCGCCGATCGGGTTGAGGCCGTCGACCTGCGCGTCGATCTGGAGGCGGTCGTCGACGATTGCGCCAGCGTAGATGGCGATCGTCGCGTTCTCCGGAATCGGCGTGGCCTCCGGGTCGAGGCGGATCTCGCCGCGGACGGTGCCGGTCGCCATGAGCGAGTTGACCGGACAGCCCGAGCGTCCGATCGGGTCGCCGGGCAGGACGATCGCGTCGTAGGCGGCAGCGGGCCGGCGGCAGGCGTCGATGCCGAGCCCGCTGGTGGTGACGCCGAGATGAGCGTCGTAGCGGATCTGGACGCTGCGCAGTGCCGCGCGGCGCTGGCGCGTATCGACGCTCATGCCGACACGGAGCGCGGAGCCGCCGCCGAGTCTCGCGGTTCTGTCGAGCGCGGCCGTGACACGGACCGCGGGGCGCGCCGCCACGTGGACGGCGGCGATCGCCGTGCAGCCCACTGCGGCGGTGAGGGCCAGCGCGGCGACGCGGGCGGAGCTGCGCACGGGCTAGTAGGTGAGGCGGATGTCGGTGACGGTGACGGTCGCGATCATCGTGCGGCGGTTGATCGTCGCGGTGACGGGGCCGGCGCCGACGGCGTCGTCGTAGGTGCCGGTGCCGCTGCGGACGGCCATGTTGCCCTTCAGGGTGTCGGTGCCGCGGGCGCGAGAGACGATGTTGGCGGCGACGTTGATCGTCAGCGACCCGCCACCGCGAGGGTAGAGCTTGACGGTGCCTCCGACGCCGAGTCCGACGGCCTTGACGTCGGCAGTGACACGGCCTGGCAGCGTGCCGGTCGCAGTACCTCTGCCGGTCAGCGTAGTGCCGTCCTGCTCGATCCTAAGGGTCGCCTTCTCGGCGACGGTGATCGTCTTCGCGCTCGCAGCGGGTGCGAGCGTCGCGGCGCTCATCGCCGCAAGCAGGACGAGCGTCAACAGCGTGCGTGGCATCGGTGTTCCCCTTTCTCGACTGGGTGCCGCCCCTGCGGGCGAACGGTAGCGGGATCAGTGTCAGCGGGTGCCGTATCTGTCGGAGCGGCGGGCAGCGTTGCTGGTCGCGGGCAGGCGGAGGTCGGCGTGGCTCTTGCCGGGCGCGCGCAGCTCCGAGTATCCGATGGTGTGCACGGCGCCCCGTATGAGTGGGCGTTTTGGGTTGCGGGCCGCGCGGGCGTGCGCGTCCTCTTCGAGCGCATCGCAGGTCTCGTCGAAGTCGCGCAGCGCTCGACGAATCGCTCGCCAGGCATCGAGATCGAGCTGCCGCGTGAAAGGGAGGTAGTGCATCTCTCCCGGCCGCCGGCGGCGCGCGGTCGGACCGTCAGTCATAGATGCCCACCCCGGGGCCCGGCAGGTGCGCGTGAACTGACGCAGGGACGGCGTGATGTGCGCTGCTGGAAGCGGCAGGCGATCGACTGCTGCACACGAGCGGGGTGGTCGCAGTCATCGCGCCGGCGGCTGGGTGACCAGGCGCCAGCTCACTACCGATCGCAGCAGTGACCTTCGAAGCTCGCACACGATCCAGAGCTGGTGGCGGGAGACGAGTGTCGCGATGGCCCACCAGCTGCTGCCGATCGAGGGCCGGTCGTCGAGCGTCTGCCGGATTCCAGAGACGTCGTAGCCACTGCGGCGCAGCGCGAGCGCAAGCTGTTCGCGCACGATCTGCTCAATCGAGAGGCGTTCTCCCAGCACAGCGTCGCTGCGTCGGCTTGCCGGGATGACGATCACGCCACGATCGGAGTGCTGGCGGGTGCTCCTCAGCACGCGGTGGGAGCGGACGCGGGGGCCTTCCCCGCCGACGGCCTTCCGATGGGGGAAACCGGGGACCGCCGGCGGAGCTGTGAGCTGCGTGGGGAAAGGCAGGCGCTCGCCCAGCACGCGGCGGGAACGTAGCGCGCAGGGCGAGCACCCGGTGCGGCGGCCGTCTCCGTCCTCCGGAGGGGTACCGGAGGAGAGACAGCGGCGTGCCGGACGACACGAAGGCCCTCCTTCGACCGCCGGCCGGACCACGTCCCGGGGAATCGCAACCCGGGATGCGCCGCGACGAGCCGCACGTACCGCTGGGGGGAGCGGCCAACCATCGTTTCGTTGGTCGTGTTGCAGCGGCTCGTCATGGCAGGAAAGCTCGCACCCGAACACGCCGAAAACTAGTCCCATTCGGAATTCCCATTGGGAACAGTGAGAGCGCAATCCCAATGGTGGCGGGCGGTTTCCCGGTTGCAATCGCTCGATCGGTGACATAGGTTTGCGGCGGTAAGGGGCAGCTTTTCAGGGGAACGGAGAGGGCGTGGCTGGGGCGCAACGAAAACGGGACCGCAGTGAGGCATCGATGGTGCGCGCGGCAGTGCTGGCCAGCGTAATCGAGGAGCCGGGGCACGCCTACGGCGTGGGGTCGGCGATGACGGTCAGATTCGGTGGTGTCATCGGTGCCAAGGCGCGGCACGTGTATCCGGTGCTGAGAGCGCTCGCTGACGAAGGGCTCGTCGAGGCCACCCGGCCGTTGCCGGGGACGAGATCCGGTGGAACGGCCGTCGGTGGCTGGTACCGCGCGACCGCGGCGGGCGTCGAGCGCTGGCGCGAATGGCTCGCCTCGCCGCTGGATGGTGCGCGTGCGGCAGTTGACGCGAAGGTGCGCCTCCTGGCCGCTCGCCCTGACGATCTAGCGTCGGCTGAGGGAATACTCGACGCGTACGCCGAGCATCTGCGTCAGGCCGCCAGCGATCTGCCGGAGCTGGGCGAGAACGTGTCGCTGCAGCGGCGGCTGACGACGGACTTCGACGCGCGGTTGATCGACGCGCAGCTGGACTGGATCAGTGACGCGCGCAGCCGGCTGCGCCGGGAGGCGGCGCGGCGACGGTGAGCCTGCTGACGCTCAATGGCGTCTGTGTCCGTCGCGGCCGCCGCGAGCTGCTGAGCGACGCCTCCTTGCAGGTCGAGGAGCAGGACCTTGTCGTGATACGAGCGGGCCGCAGATCCGGCAAGTCGACGTTGCTGCAGGTCGCTGCGGGCCTGATCGAGCCGGACGCCGGCTCGATCCGCTTCGCGGGCTTCCCAAGCGTCGATGAAGCGCGCGGCCGCAGTGACGGGCTGGCGCTGGTGCGTACCGAGTTCTCGCGGGCGATGGGCTCGACGATCCTCGATCAGGTCGCCCATCCGCGGACCGCGTTCGTAAGCCCGCGGCGGGCGGAGGAAGAAGCGTTCGCGTTGCTCAGACGCGTCGATGGCGTCAAGCTCGCCGGCGAACCTGGCCGCGGGCAAACGCTCGACCACGGCGAGCGGATGCGGGTCGGGATTGCGCGGGCGCTCATGTGCCGTCCCCGGCTGCTGCTGGTCGACGAGCCGACGGTCGGGCTCAACGGTGAGGAGCGCGATGACATCGTCGCGCTGCTGCGATCGCTCGCGCGCGAGGACGGGATCGCCGTGCTCGCGACAACTGACTCCGTCAGCGGGTTCGGTCGATGGCGGCACCTCACGCTCGAGGACGGCGTCGTGCACGGCCCCGGCCCGCAGGCTCCAGCGAGAGTCGTGCCGTTCCCCGGCGAGCAACGCCGATGACGCTGCGACTGTACGACGTCGGCCACGACCTCCGTGACGGTGACGGCATCGTGCACGCCCTCAACGACGTCACCTTGACTGTCCGACGCGGCGAGCTTGTGGCGCTGCTCGGTCCAAGCGGGGCGGGCAAGAGCACCATCCTGTGGCTGGCCAGCGGCATCGAGGCGCCGACCCGCGGGACTGTCAGCTGGGACGGCCGAGACCTCGCGGCCCTGAGCCGTCGCGAGCGAGAGCTGTTCCGGCGCGAGACGCTCGGGATGCTCTTCCAGGATCCGCCGCTTCAGCGCGGCGTCGATGCCGTTGGTAACGTCGAGTCCCGCCTGGTCGGCAACGGCGCCCGTCCCTCGCACGCGCGACGCGCCGCCAAACAGGTGCTCGTCGAGCTGGGCCTTGGCGCACGGCTGCACCACCCGCCGCAGAAGCTCTCCGGAGGCGAGCGGCGCCGAGTCGCGCTTTCGCGCGCGCTGGTCAACTCGCCTGACCTCCTGCTCGCCGACGAGCCGACCGCGAACCTCGATACCGAGCACGGCGCGCTGGTGCTCGATCGCCTGCGGCAGGAAGCTCACGAGCACCGTCGTGCGGTGCTGATGGTCACCCACGATCCCGCGGCCGCGGCGATCGCCGACCGCTGCCTGACGCTCACCGACGGCCGGCTGCAGACGACCGCGGTCGCGGCTGCCCGACCGGAGCGCGGCGCGCGATGATGCGCCCCGACTCGCTGCTGCGCTACCTGCGATGGCGGCTGACCGGCTTCTGGCCGCACGACCTGCTCGCCGGCGCCGGCATCGCCGCGGGCGTCGCGCTCATCTTCGCCGTGATCGTCAGCAACAGCTCGATCACCGCCGGCGCGCGCGAGATCCTGACCGGAATCGCCGGCGACTCACAGCTGCAGATGACCGCCCGCACCACCGACGGCGTCGACGAGCGCATCGTCGCAGCCGTCCGAGAGACGCCCGGCGTCGCGACTGCTGCACCGCTGCTCGAACAGCGCGTGACACTCGCGCACGGCGACCGCCGCGTCGGCGTCGAGCTGGTCGGAATGGATCGCTCGCTCGGCAACCTGAACGGGATCGCCTCCACGCCACTGCTGGTTGGGCTGATCTCGCTTCCCCAGCTGCTCCTCCCAAGCGTCGTCGCAGAGCAGCTCGACCTTCCCGCGGGCGCGAGCGCGCGCGACAGTCGACTCGTCGTCGAAGCGCGCGGCCTCGCGTGGCCAACGACCGTCAGCGACGTGGTCGGCGAAGCCGTCATCGGCCCGTTGGCCGCCGGCAACATTGCCGGCGCTCCGCTGGACCGCGCGCAAATCTGGGCCGGCCTGCCAGGACGCGTCACGCGCGTCCTGGTCAAGACCGCGCCCGGCCAGGAAGAGGCCGTACGCCAGCGGCTGCAGCAGCTCGCCGGCGAGACAATGGACATCGGCACCCTCGACGACGAACTGGCACTGCTGCGTCAGGCGAGCCTGCCCAACGACCAGGCAACGAGCCTCTTCGCCGGGATCGGCGTGCTCGTCGGCCTGCTGCTCGCCTACACCGCGGTGCTGCTGACGATCCCTGAACGGCGCCGCCTGGTCGCCGACTGCATCACCGACGGCACCCCTCGCGGGAAGATCGCGCAGATCGTCCTGTTCCCGTCGCTGGTGCTCGGACTGATCGCCGGCGCTGCCGGCATCGCGCTCGGGCTGCTGCTGCTGCACACCTCAGCACACGAGCCACCCGGCTACCTCGCCTTCGCATGGCCCCTGGGCCGCGGCCAGCACGTCACGTCGACGACCGTGATCGGGGCGCTGCTGGCCGGCGTCGCGCTGAGCTTGATCGCCGGCGCCCAGCCGCTGCTGGACCTGCGCCGCAGCGCGGTGCGCCTCCACGATGCTGACGAGGAGCCTGGCCAGACGATCGAGCCCGCAACCCGCCGCCGCGCGGCTGTCGTCTCCGCGGTCCTGATCGCGCTCTGCCTCGCGCTCGCCCAAACCGCGCCTCAGCTCACGATCCTCGCCGTCGCCGGCCTCGTCACCGCTGCGCTGCTCGCGCTCCCGGCCCTCTTCGCGCTCACGCTAACGATCATCGCGCGCTGGCCGCGGCGCGATCGGCCAAGCGCCGCCGCCGAAGCCGTGCGCGAGTTGCGCGTCACCTCGCTGCGTTCACTCGCACTCGCCGCGACCGCCGCGGTCGCGATCTTCGGCGTGACCGCGATGGAGGGCGCGCACCGCAACCTGCTGCACGGCCTGTTCGAGGACTACCGCGAGTTCATCTCCTCCAGCCCCGTGTGGATCACGCAGCACGGCGACGACCTCGCCGTACAGCCGATCAACGTCAACCCCGCCCAGCTCGCCGACGTCGACGGCGTCGCCGCTGTGCGGACCTACCAAGGCGGCTTCGCGGACCTCGGCGACCGCCGCGTCTGGGTCCAAGCGCGCGATCCCAGAGACAGCGTCCTGATCCCGCCCAGCCAACTGCTCGAGGGCGACCTGAAGACCGCCAGCGACCAGCTGCGCGCCGGCGGCTGGGTCACCGTCTCACGCCACGTCGCCGACCAGGAGCACGTCGGCCTCGGCGACAGCATCTCCCTGCCGACACCTAGCGGCTCTCGCAGCTGGCGAGTCGCCGCCATCACCACGAACCTCGGCTGGGGGCCGGGCGCGATCATCCTCAACCAGCGCGACTACCAGCGCGCCTGGAAGACCAGCACCCCGACCGCGATCGAGGTCGACCCTGAGCCCGGCGTCGCCCCGCAGCAGGTCGTCGACGCGATCAAGCGCGAGCTGGGCGCCACCGCCGCCGCCGCGCTGCGCGTCCAGACCAGCCAGCAACGCGCCGACGACGCCAACGCCGTCGCGCGCGCTGGCCTGCAGCGCCTGAGCCAGATCGCGCTGATCCTGCTGGCCGCCGCCGCGCTCGCGCTCGCCGCCGCGCTCAGCACCACGATCTGGCAGCGACGCCGCACCTGGGCAGTCCGTCGCTTCGAGGCCTTCCGACCGACCTTCGCACTTCGGATCGTGCTCATCGAAGCGACGGTGATCCTCGGCGTCGGCTGCGTCGCCGGCGCGCTCGCCGGCACCTACGGCCACTGGCTGCTCGGCCGCTGGCTCCAACTGACGACCGGATACCCCGCGCCCTTCAGCCTCTCGATACCGTCCACGGTCGGCACGTGCGCGGCACTGATCCTCGTCGCGCTCGTGCTGACCGCGATCCCGGCCGAACGCGCAATCCGCCCGCCAGCCCGGCTCGCCGTCAACCCGCACACGTAAACGGCACGAGCGCCACCGCAGCGCTCGCAAGGTTGGGGGACCTTGCCCATGAGCCAGCACCGCCGTCGGGCCGACATCGCCGCCACGGCAGCGATGCTCACCGCCCTCACCCGCTACGCCGTCGCGATCGTCCCGTCCGCACGGGCAGAAATCGCTCGCTGGCGCACACGCGCCAGCGCCATCCCCGAGCCCGCCGCGCGCAGACTCGCACTCGAAACGCTCGACGCAGAGCACCTCAACGCCGAGGCCGCCGCCGTCTTCTCCCTCCTGGCCCCGCGGCGCGCACGTGGCGCGGTCGTCCGTCTCCTCGTCCCGTGGCAAATCATGTACGACTACCTCGACACAATCACCGAACAGCCAGCGCACGATCCGCTCAACCGGTCCCGCCGCCTGCACCGCGCACTCGCCGCCGCGATCGAGCCCGCTTCCCGCCGAAGCAGCGACGACTTCGATGCTGGCGACGGTCACTACCTCCTCAGCCTCGTCGACACGTGCCGCCAGCGGTTCTGGCAACTGCCCGCCGCCAGCGCCATCGCGCCGAGCGCGGCGATCGAAGCGCGACGCTGCGCCGAAGCGCAGAGCCAGACCCACGCAGCAATGCTCACCGGACGCATGACCGAGCTGCGTGACTGGGCCGCGCACGATCGCGCTGAACACAAGCTTGACTGGTGGGAAAGCGCGGCAGCAGGGATCTCCTCGCTGGGCGTGCACGCGCTGCTCGCCGCAGCCGCCGACCGCGCAACCGGGACCGCGGATGCGCGCGCGATCGCACAGTCGTACGCGTTCGTCTGCGCGCTCAGCACCATGCTTGACAGCCTCGTCGACGTCGACGCAGACAGCCATACCGGCAACTTCTCCTACTTCAGCGCCTACCCCGACGCGACGAGCGCGGCAACCGGGATGCGAAAGCTCGCCGCGCGCAGCGTTCAATCAGCGGAACGCCTTCATCGAGGGCCATCACACCGGATCATCGTTTCAGGGCTGGCCGCGTTCTACCTCTCCCTGCCATCAGCCCACGCCACCCCGACAACCGCAGCAGGAACCGAAGCCGTCCTCGACGCGCTCCGGCCCGCCGTCAAGCCAGCGCTCGCTCTGCTCCGACTGCGACGTGCACAGGCGGAGAGCGATGGCACGGGAGCGCACGGCTGAGCAGCGGACAGGGATCGGTGAGAAGTCCATCACCAGCGTGAGGAGGACGGCCTTTGCACCCAACGATGCCACACACGCGTCTTCTGGGAACGTAACCCGCACGACGTCAAGCGACTGAGAATGCGAGGAGCCGATGAGCGACGATCGGCAGAGCATCGACTACGACAACCTCCCCGCCCCCGACCAGGGCATCCTCGTTACGCAGTTCCTGACCGTCCGCAGCGTCGCTGCCTCACGCGAGTTCTACTCCGAGGTCCTTGGCGGCCAGATCGTCATGCAGGCGAACCCCTGCATGGTCAAGCTCGCCAACAGCTGGATCATCATGAATCCGGGCGGCGGCCCGACGCCGGACAAGCCCGGCATCAACCTCGTCGACCACGAGCGCTCAGACGAGGTGTCGAGCTTCATGAACCTGCGGGTCGCCGACATCCAGGACTGCTACGACAGATGGCGGGCCACGGGCGCGGAGTTCGTCACCGAGCCGATCGACCGCGGCGCAGAGATCCGCTGCTACATGCGCGACCCCGACGGCTACCTCATCGAGGTCGGACAGGCCACCGGCCTCCTCGAAGGCCGCCTGGCGAAGATCCGGCCCGAGGACCCGCCGGGATAACCGCTGAGGAACCCTTCATCCGGCCCTGTTCACCGCGCCGGAACGGCGCCGCTCATTCGGTCGTCTCCGGAGCGTCGGTCCGCGCGTGGCGGTACGGGTCGCCGGGGCCGCGGTCGTCGGACAGGGACCGCTGCGAGCGTTCGACCAGGCGCTCGATCGCATCGGCCAGGTGCAGCGGGTCGATGTTGTAATCGCCGCGATCGGTGCGGATCAGGTGCGCCTCTAGCAGGACGTCGGCGTGGGTGTGCCCGACGGGCGGCTCGAAGCGGTAGGACGCCAGCTCGATCAGCAGCCCCAGCGGATCTCGGAAGTAGATCGAGTCCATGAATCCGCGATCCTTGACCCCGCTGTGCTCGATCCCGCGCTCATCGAGACGCTCGACCGTCTGGCGAAACACGGCGTTGGACAGGTTGAACGCGATGTGGTGGACGTGACCGGCATCCTGCGAGCGCGGCGACGCGTCGGGGGTCCGCTCCTCGTTGGTGAAGATCGTGATCAGCCGGCCGTCGCCCGGATCGAAGTACAGGTGGCTCTCCTCAGCGCGATCCAGGTTGGGCTGCTCGAAGACGAACGGCATGCCCAGCACGCCCTCCCAGAAGTCGATCGAGGTCTGCCGATCGGCACCCGTGAGCGTGATGTGATGCACGCCCTGGGTCTGGATCTTACGCATGGCGATCAACGTCCTTTCGGATCCACGGCGTTGGCGATGCCGGCCAACCAGTCGGTGGCGGCCACGGCCATCACCGGCAGGTGATACCCCACCGACGACACCGAAGCCCAGCGGCACGATGTCGCCGGTCATGTTGGCGGAGACATGACCAGAGCACAGCACGTCATGCGCCGCCCGTCGACCCGCAGCCCGACAAGGCTGCCGCGATCCTCGCCGGCTTCGGCAGAGCTGGACGTCGGATTGTTCAGAGGGTGCCGGAGGCGGGAGCGACGGGGGTCAAACCCACGATTTACACCCCGCATCGAGATTCGAAACTGACCACCGTTGCGGGTTCATCGCGGGCGGGATTTGAACACCATCCCGCGACCGGGTACCGGTTCGTGGAGGTGCGCGAACTGTGACCGAATCCGGGCCGCGCGCGCAGATGACGCGACATCGCCGCGGCAGCGTTACGCTGAGTTCATGAGCGGTTCGCGCACCACACTGATCGACTTCGACTCCGACCTACTCGCCGCACTGCGCGCCGAGGATCCGGGCAAGGGAGACCGCGAACTGCTCGAAGACTCGCGATCCGCCGACTCGGCATCGCCACCGCCCGCCGCACCCGCGCCTGCTTCGACCTCACCGGACCTCGCCCTGAGAGCTCCCGTCTCGGCGCGCCTCGCCTAGATGACAGCGAGCTCCGTCCCGTCGGATGCGTGGTCGGCCATCGCGACGCTGCGGATCGCCGGAGCGTCGTAGGTGTTCCAGTAGTACGTCGTAGTCCGGGACGAGAAGAGCCCCGTATAGATGGTCTTCTCGAATTCGCCCGAACTCATGGCCGCGCAGCCGTCGACCATCGCGACCTGCTGCAGGGTGTGGAACGCGCGGCTGACGTTCTCCTCCTCGCTGGCCTTCTCCGGGTAGTGCGCATTGACGTAGGCCGCGCGCACGAACCGGGACGGCGAGTAGTAGTCGCCCGGAATCCCTCGCATGAGCGACCCCGAGCCGAACGGGGCCAGCCGCGCCCGGCCGAGCACGGTGTCCTCGGGAAAGCCGGACGACGCGTTGAGGTAGTTGCGCAGGTTCTCGTGATGCCAGGCGAAGCCGGGCTGATTCGCGAGGACATCGACATCGTCGTCGAAAACGTGCATCCCGTCGCTGGTGTACTCCACCACCACAGCACGAGTGGCATCGCCGATGATCCAGTGCAGCAGCGAACTCGGGTACTTTCGGTTGATCGGTCTGTCAACGATGACGACGTCGCCGAGCGCGGCCTCGACCTCGTCGACGCTGGCGAACTGCGAGGCCACCCAGAGGGGGAACTCGAAAGCGGCGACGTTTGTCGCTCCCTCGACCGGCTCCGGTGCGTACTGCGCGTACCCTGGGAAGTTGAGGCCCGCGACGGCGAGGCCCGCGTCGTTGCCGCAGTCGAAGTAGAGCGGCGTCTTCTCCTCGACGAGGCCCATGCCGATAACGGCATGCCGGATGCCGGCCACCGCACCAAACGGCGACCTGGTGGCGTATCCGGTGGGCGTCAGTACAACCCGCTCCCCGTAGCCGCTCGTCCAGTCGAGGTTGCGTGCGAGGTAGAGATGGCCGTTGCCGTCTGAGAACCTGACTGCTGTGCACATGTCAAAGGGGCCCCTTGTCGTGGTCGACCTTGCGAAGAGAGCAGCTCGGCAGCCGTCGTCGGCATCGCTCGTCCAGTGCGTTGAGCCAGCAAGGTCTCGGCGGCTCGCACCCTTCAGCATGCCCGCGCCATGACGCCAGCAACACATCCCTCGTCAGCAAATCAGCGGCCCGATCGGCATCGGCGCCTTCGTCGTCGCGGTATTCAACGTGGGCCCTGGACACGAAACCAAGTCAGGCGCGAATGAGCGCGCTCTCTGAGCGCTGACGGACCAGCGAGGTCGCGACAGCGCTGGCTGCTCCTACGTCGCTCAATCGTGCGCGCAGGTCCATCTACGATGATGCGGATTCCGAACCCGCGACCGTCTGGTCATGGACCGGCGTCGGTTCAGCCCGAACTGCGGACGGGGCCTACGTGGCGCCGCCCGCAGGACTCGGTTAGGAAATGCCGCTCGACGCCTGCCGTCGCCGATGCTCCTTGGCCGGTCATACCCTGCCGGCGACAAGGCGCGACCCTCGGACTTATGCACGCGATTCGGTCGTACGACCTCAGGCAATCTCCAGAATGCCGTTCCCTCTCGGAGGCCGAACGCGTCGGCGCGCACCCATACGATCACTTTCGTGCCAGAGGACGACAAGCCCGCCACGGGTCATCTCGCCGGTCTGCTCAGAGCGCAATTCGGCTTTGCGGAGGTGCTGGCAGCCGCCATCCTCGTCGGCTTCAGCATCAACGTCCTGGCGTCGCTCATTCTGGAACGGCTGCCCGACCTCACCGCTCTGGTAATCGGAACGCTGACGATGGCGGCGGGCCTGGCCCTGCTGGCGTCGCGAATCTTCGTGAGCGCGCGGTCGAGGAGCCGACGCATCAGCGGCTTCTTCATCTACGACCCGGAGGAGTCTCAAGCCATCTCGCCTGGCCGCGACTACCCCTTTGCGGACTGGTTCGCGCTGTACATCCGCGCCGCCTCGCGTGAAGACCCTGCTATCCGCGAAGCCTGGGGGCCAGCAGGTGAGGGCAATCTCACCGGCTTGCCACGCATGGCGCTTGCACAGGCCCTCGCCGAATACGTGGTGCTCAACGAACTCGCCGTGCATTTGACGGACTATTTTGGGGGCCGTCCGGCGGCGCGAGATCTTCGCCACATCACGGCACGTGATCTGCCTGATGCGCTCGTGCAGAATCCGTTCGTCGAGTTCTTCTCTCGGCCGATCGAGGACCGTCCCAATTTCTCAGGGGGTACCGCCGCTCGACTGAAGCCTTCGGAGACCGTCGTCATGACCATCGTTATCGGGGGTGGCATCTACGAGAGATTCGATCTCGTGCTGCCGGCCGGCAGCGAGTTGGCTCGTACCGATCAAGGCGCTCTTCGCGTTAGCACCAGACGGTTCACGCTCACACTGAGACTGTGGTGCCCCGGCACGACGAGATCGTTGCCGCCCGGCTACCTCACGCACTACCTGGGCCTTGACGCAGCACAAGCGTCCCGAATCCGAAGCGTGGAATGCTGGCTGACCGTAGACGTCAGGTTCCGCGCGTGGGCTCTTGCGTCGCCCTACGGCTGGTCGTATTACCGATGGCTTGACTCGTGGCTTGCGAATGCCGAAGAGAAGGTCTCCGCCACCGCTTACTTTGATCGCATCGGCTGGCAACAAGCGGCCACGTTCCTCCGAGTCCTCCATCGAACCGAACGGCGCGAACGGCCGCCGACGACGACGGAGTGACTTCCCTCCTCCCGTCAGGTCCCCTCGCCTAGAAGATGCGTCAGCCAGTAGGCCGTCACCCGGCGCACGAACCAGCTTGCGTCTGTGGTGTGCATGCGGGCCTCTCTCAGGCCGGAGGGCTTGCCGTGACGAGCGCGGGAGCCAAGTGCTTCCACGCTGTTCGCTGTCGCGTTGAAGTCCTTTCGTTCCCGCTTCGTCCACCAACCTAGAGCGTGTCCGTCCACCCCCCGAGCGGCAAGGTCGTGGTCTATCGCCTCCAGAGCGGAGTACCCAGCGACCCAGTTGATGTCGTGGTCGCCCTCCAACATGAGTTCGACGAGTTGAAGAACTCGGGCCACCTGCGGGTTCGACTCCGCGAGCTTCGTCACGCCGGCACCATCCAGCGCGTTGACCACGTCAAGACCTAATGGTGGCGAAGGCTTGGGGAACCCGAGCCGCTCGACCATGACGGCGAAGTCTTCGGGCGTCAGATGCGCGACTGCCTGCCCAAGAAACTCGTACTGCGTGACCTTCCCATTCGAGTCAGTGGCTCTGGTTGACGCAACCGTAACGCCTTCGAACGATCGTCCCCAACGGAGCCTTCCGAATCCGTTGATGTGCCGGACAAACGCATCGATCACAGCCTTCGCGGCATGCGACTCGCTCTCGAAGCTTCCGTCGTCGGGCGGGTCGCTGAACGCGAAAACGAGATGCGAATCGTCCTCACCTGCTACCGAGAGATCCGGCACCGCTTCGGCGAGTAGCCGCTCCACGTCCTGCTTACGTGCTCTGAGTGTGGCGGTCCACCTCATCTCCTACGTCTCATGCGAAGAGGGCTCTTCCCGTCCGAGGCTTGGCCGTCTTCAACGTGACGGTGGCGACGTGCGTCGCTCCGTCGATCGCATGGACTACGTCTTCGACGACGGCGCAGTGATCGGGGTCGTCGAGGCTGACCGACTCGCCGATGCGCGGCACGACCTCCAGCTCGTACCACTCGGACCACCCGTCGTCGTCGCCCTGCGCAAACCGGACTCTCATGCTGTCTCCCGTCGCCGCTACTTGCGGTCGCGCGCTCTCGATTCCGAGTGCCGAGGGCCTCTGACGGTGTCTGAGTCGATCAGCCGTCCTTCCTTGTTCGCAATGCGGATCTCGCCGCCGCCGAGATTGCCCACGATCTCTCGTGCGCGATCGACTGCTTCCTTCTTGGTGCCCGTGTGGGCGCTGGCGCGCTGCGCGGCTTCTCTCTTCACGTCCCACCCACCGTCCGGGTTCGGCACGACGTAGCGGTCGCTGTCATTCCCTCTTGCCATGTGCCAGCGTCTCCTTGGCTCGAACCAGCGCGCTTCGGCGCCTCCGACACACTGGCGTTTATAGCATTGCGCCTAGCCGCCAGGAGGGACCGGCCGCCGAGGAGGTGCCGATCCATCACCAGCCGCGTGAGAAGAGGCCCATTGCCATCTGAGAGATCCACCCGCGTCGAGCCGATCTACCGTCCGAATGGCAACGACGGGGCGATTATCGTCTACGCGGGAAAGCTCGCGGTCGAGGCGGGAGGAACGAGCGGCGACGCGGTCGGTCAGCTTGAGCTGCGCCTCTTCCCAGGTGCAAGCTTCGGCGCTCGGTTTTCGGGACCACCCTCCAAGGTCAGCCCTCACCTCGTGGTCGACCTCCACGCAAGCGTGACCGGCGTACCGCCGGGATCGTCGCTGACGCCTCCAACGAAGTCCTCGCTGCCGTCGCGTCCAGGCAGAGGCTCATGGGTGGAAAGCAACGTTCGCCTCTCAAATCTCGACGCAGGAGAACTCAGCGCGGCCGTTCGATTCGTGGTGCACCTGAGCCAGTCGTTCCAGCACCCCGAGTTCCGTGTGCTGACTCAGCTCGCTGACGGCTCTCGCCAAGGCCAGGTCGCGTTTCGACTGCCCGGCTGGAACCTCGTTCTTGCGCCGATCGATGATCCGAGGGGCGACCACGATTTCGGCGCTGCCATCGCGGCCACACCCACTAGGTCGCCGGTCGACACCGCTTCGATCGAACGGCTGCAGCACTACCTCTTCTTTGTCCTCAGCCTGGTGTCAAGCCGAGAAGTCGGCATCGGCCCCACCTGCGGACTTGATCGGAAAGGGCGGGTGGTATGGGCCAACTGGGGCTCCCCGCGCCTGCGGCCCGAAAAGTCTTTCGCCACGTGGTGCCCAAAGCAGCTCGTGCCCACAGCTGTCGAATCAGTCGCTGATGGCTATGCGCAGCTCGGCACCGATAGAGCGCTCGAGGTGGTCGTCGAGCGGGCGATCAACCACCTCCTTTCGGCTGATAGCTCGGAGGTTCTCGACGTACGCGTTCCCGTCGCCTGTACGGGGCTTGAACTCCTCAGCTGGGCAGTCCTTCGTCGACAAGGATGGATCACGCAGGACACGTCGTCTTCGCGCAAGCTCGACACGGCAGCGCGGCTCCGACTCCTCTTGGCGTGGGCCGGCGTTAGCGCTGATATCCCAGACGGGTTCGACGCGTTGCTCGCGCGGAAGAAGGCACTCGGAAAACCAGATGACGGCGGTCCGGAAACGCTGCACAACGTCCGCAACGCTGTGATTCACGCTCCGAGAAAGTTCGACGATCCCGAGTGGCCCGACAGCGACGAACTGTTCGAGGCATGGCAGTTGTCTACCTGGTGCCTCCAACTCTGCCTGCTTCGGGTGCTCGGGTATGACGGCGACTACTGGTCGCGGCTGCGACTCGCACGTTCGAGCCTCGATGTCGAGCCGGTGCCATGGGCGGCGCGCTGAGTTCTGCCGCTCAGCTCAGAAGATCGGCGGCTCCCTCGATTGCAACGGGAAGCTGCTCAAGCTCTCTGTAGCTCAGCAGTCGACAACCCGAGGGAACGAGCTTCCGGTCGCGGCAGAGCTGCGCCATGCCGCTGTCAGCCGTGACAACGTCGCAGCGCGAGAGGCCCTGCGTCAGGTGGGCGATGTCGTAGCCGTCGCCGGGCTTGACTCTCCGCCGGGGGAGCGCCGCCAGCGCGGCGCGCAAGATCGCCGGGTACGCGATCGACGGCACGTGGCGCAGCTCATCGCTGGTCGCGAACTCTTCCGAACGCTGCCGCAGCGCCGGGAATCGGTCGATCAGCCACTTCGTCTGACTTCCCTTGTTCACGAACGCCTGGAGCCGAGTGAATGGCGAGCCGGGGCTTATGTCCGGATTGACGAGATCCGCGTCTCGTTGCAAGTCCGCCTGGAGCCGACCGTAGTAGGCCGCGAACCAGTGCGGATCGGCCAGAAGCCCAATCGTCCATCTGATGTTCTCGCGCACGTACGCCTCTACGAGCCGGTCGAAGGAGCCACCGGCCACGGCCCGGTCATGGGCGTACGCCTCCTCCAACGCCCGACTCTCTTTCGACTTCTCGTGATCGACTTCGGCGATCTGCCAATCGGCCGGTTCTGACCGAACGCGAACCCGAACCGCACCGCCCATGAAGTCGGTAAACAGACGATCACGCGGCGTCTGCGGGTCTTCCCAGAACGCCTCTCGCCAGACCTCATCGTGCGGCGCGCCGATGCCCAAGAACTTCGCGGCGGCCGCATGGATCTCGTTCCACTGGATCTCCTCGCGGGCTCTGAACTCGACGCCGGTCGCGAGTTCGTCGCCGAGCGTGTCGATCGCATCCCACATCTCGCGAGGGGCCAGCAGCGTCTCGTCCTGATGCTCTTGCGACCGAAGACAGAGCACATCACCGCCCTCGACCGACGCCCGCAACGAAGCCAGTACTCCCGCCATCCTCGACTCCCGAGCCAACGCTGACAGCGCCGACTGATCGAGGTAGACGAGCACCCGTCTGCCAGGAGAGCGGCGGCGCAGCCGGTTGACGTTGATCCTCACTCGCACCCCGCTTGCATTCGCCTGCTCGTCTTGATCTTGTCGCCGGCTGGAACAACCAATATCAGTGGTCCGGACGAGCGCGGCTACGCCCGCCCGGACCGGTTGCACCGAAGCAGTGACTTCGGCGCATCCACACCGTAGACCGCTCGGGTCGCCTCTGGCGCAGTCGCGTTCGCACGACTACACATCCCGCAGACGGTGGTTGCGCCGTGCTTGCGACACGCGATCGGTGCTCGATCGAAAGGAGACGGCCATGACTGCGCCGTTGGCTTTTGCATGCGAGCAGACCGATCCGAACCTGCTGCCGCGTGAGTAGCGGGATCGGATTCGGACGGCGGTGATCGACGATTCGCCGAGCTGATGCTCATCGCGGTGGAGCTGGAGGCCGGGAAGTCGTCGGCGCCCGCCAGCGGCGGGCGACGCTCGCCGACGACCGGCTCGTCGCCGACCTCTCAGCCGTCGGCGGCATCCGCATCGACCTGCGCGATGAGATGACATCCCGTCGCGCCGCAGTTTGGCCCGATCACGACTGCGGCGCCCAGCTCGAGACGACCCAACCGACCGAGCGTCGTTCGAGCTTCGCGATCGTGACATGGTAGGTGGCAGGCAGCCCACGGTAGGCGTCGCGCCCGACCATCTGTTCGCGGGTCACGACGACCCACGAGCCTCTCGCCGACGCCGAACCGGGCGCCGCGGACAGCACGCTGCCGGTGCTGCTGACCCGCGAGCGTCTGAGCGTGTCGTCGCGGTCGATGCGTTCGGCGGCGAGGAAGGCAGTCTGGCGAGCGCCGCCGATCGAGATGCGCGCGAGTGCGCGCTGGTTGTCGGCGAGTGTGTCGGCGGTCCAGTTGATCGAGAGGTCGGCGTAGCGGCGCAGCGCCGCCTCGGGTGTCGGCTCGGCGTCGGCGATGTCGTCATCGACATCGGGGCGCGGTCCGACTCGCTCCGGAGGCGGCTGTCGCGGGTCGCCGACGATCGTCTCCGTCATCGGCGTCTCGTCGAGGTAGGGATCGCTGGCACCGCAGCCGACGCCGGCGGCGGCGAGCAGCGCGACGAGTATGAGGATCGGGAGGCGCGCGTTCATCGTCGTTCTCCTCAGAGTCCGGGCCAGTGGCGGACGACGAAGCTGTCGTTGGCGAGCTGGCCGATGGTGTCGGTGCTCCAGCGGGGGCCGGAGCCGGCGGGTATGGTCGTGCCGTAGTGGGCGGTGTTGAAGCTGATGCCGGCGACGATTGACCAGACGTGGCCGCCGTTGGCGTAGACGGTCAGCCATCTTCCGGGTCCTGGCGCGCCCCATGATTCGAGGTCGCCGGAGACTCTGGGGAACTCGCCGTGCAGGCCGGCGCGGAACAGCGCGAAGCTGGTGGAGCTGCTGCAGTCGTAGCCGCTGCGGATGGTGCGGAGGCTCTGGCCGTGCGCGCCGCCGTACACGTAGGGCTTCGTGTGGATCATGTTGCCGGCGGCGATGTACTTCTTGATCTCCTCCGGCGCGTCGGCCGGCGCGGCTGCGGAGCCGTCGGGCAGGACTCTCGCGCGCTGGCCGGGCGTCAGCTGCAGCGGTCCGCCGTCGTCGACCAGCCCGGCGCACTCGGCGGCGAGGTCGGGCGCGAGCGGCGTGGCGGTCGGCGCCGGCGTCTGCTCGAGAACGCCGCCTGTTCCCGTCGCTCTGGCGTATTCGACCTCGACCGGGCGTCGGCCCCAGCCGTACTGGTATCTCCGTCCGCGCCAGTCGTAGAAGTCGATGCGTCTGCCTCTGATCGCGCCGCCGATGTCCTCGGCGGCGAACACGATGTCGGGGTTGCCGAACGGGTTCGGACGAATGTGGAGCTTGGATCCGAGCGGGATGACCGACGGGTCGACGGCGACGATGTACGCCGGTCTGGAGGGCCGCAGGTCGATGCCGGTCGCCGTGACGCCGTAGCCCTGAAGCGAGTTCCATGGCGGGCCGTATGCGGTCGACAGCCACTCGCCGGATCCGGCTGGGAAGCGCGGCGTGCCGTCGGGGCCGACGGCGCCTTGCTGGCAGGCCTGCTGCGCGCCGCCGACGACGCCGGCGAACAGCACCAGCGGCAGCACCACGAGCAGCAGCAGGCCGACCATGCCGGCGACGAGCGCGCCGACGGCGCGGCCGGCACGGCCGCTGCCGAGCAACGCGACGGCGGCGTGGGCTCTGATGGGCGCCGGCATCAGCCGGCGCTCCTGGTCGGCACGAGCTGCTCGCCGGCGGCCGGGGGCCGGTAGTCGGCGAGGTCGTGGACGGCGGCCCAGACGTTGCCGTTGTGCTCGGCGATCTTCTGCTCGCGCAGCGGGACGTCTCTGAGCGGCTCGCTCGTGAACATCCAGTACTCGAGTGAGCCGAGCGGGAGCAGGACCTTGCCGCGGCCGACGTCGCCGTTGATCCAGTAGATCTCGCTGTAGCTGCCGTGGACGGTGCGGAGCTGGGAGATCAGCTGCTCCTCTTCGTCGGTCAGCGCGAGCTGTCTGCGCATCGCCTCCAGCTCTCTGAGGTGCTGGCCGAGGAAGATCTGCTGCGTCGAGTTCGCGACGAGCGCGCGTCCCTCCGGGGAGTCGAGGTCGGTCAGCTGCTGGGTGGCGATCAGCAGCGTCAGGCCGAGCTTGCGCAGGCGCCGCGCGAGGTCGTTGGCGTAGGCGCCGAGCGAGCCGCGGACGAATGACCAGAACTCGTCGCCGACGAGGATCGAGCAGCCGGCGAGCAGAGGCCCGTCGGTCTGAGCGATCAGCCGCTGATGCGCGGCGCGGTGTCTGACGGCGGCGCGCTTGACGAACTCGAGCGCCGTGAAGAGGACCGGCTGGATCACCGCCTCCGGGCAGCTTTCGGTGTCGAAGACGAGCAGCGGCGCGTCGGGAAGGTGGGTCGACTCGCGGTCGGCGACGTGGGCGTACGCGCCGTCGCCGACGTACTCGCCAAGCCGCTCGGCGAGGCTGCGCAGCACCCACGCGATCTCGCTCGAGCCGCCGTCCTGCTCGCCGGCGGCACGGTCCTCCAGCTCCTGCACCAGCAGGGACTCGCGGGGCACCAGGCCTTCGAGGTGGCAGCGCTCGTAGACGGCGCGGATCGCCGGCCCCAGCTGCGCCTTCTCCAGCGTCGTGAGGCCCTCGGCGAGCATCGTCTCGTGCAGGCCGAGCAGGAACGCGACCTTCTCGCGCGTGACGTGCGAGACGTCGTCGACGTCCCACGGGTTCAGCGCACAACCGCCGTCGACGCCGATGTCGAAGTGCTGGGCGCCGTCGATCAGCCGCGTCAGCGTGCGGTAGTGGCTGCTGCGGTCGATCACGTACGCGCGCGCGCCCATCGCGATCGAGCGCGCCAGCAGCGAGAGGCAAGCGACCGTCTTCCCGGACCCGGAACGGCCGGAGATCAGCGTCGACTGCGTCAGGTGCGCGCGCTCCCGCGGATTCCAGCGCTCCAGCGTGCGGCCCGGCGAGCTGAACGCGAACGGGATCCCCTCCGCCGAGCCGACGCTCGTCGACAGCAGCGGCGTCGAATCGCCGACGTTGCGCGTCGCGTACTTCCGCGCGCGACCGGCGACGTCGTCGCCGAGCGGCAGATTCGAGCGCCACAGCTCCTGCTGTTGGAACTTGCCGGCGTCGATCCGGCAGTCCGAGGCGGAGCTGAGGTGCTCGGCGACCTGGTCGACTGCCTCACTGAGCGTGCCGACATCGGGCTCCGGCCCGCGCACGCGGGTCGAGTGGTAGATCGCGAGCCGGTAGATCGAGGCGCGCTCGTGACCCGACATCTCGGCGAGCAGCTGCTGCTGCTCGCGCTCGGCCTGATACGCGTCGAAGTCCGGCGCGCGGTTCTTCGCCTCCCGCTCGCGGTTGAGCATGAAGCGACGTCTGTAGGAGAGCTTCAGCCGCTGCCGCTCGCGGTTGCGATCGAGCGCGTGGACATGGACCGAGATCGTGTACGGCTGCTGGCAGGCGACCATCGCGCCCAGCAGCCAGCCCCAATAGGTGCCGTCCGCCGTAGACGCCGCGCAGATCGTCTGCTCGAGGTCGCGCTCGACGACCGCGTGGCGTGGATCGGTGAAGTCGATCGTGCTCGCCGCGATCGCCGCCCGCAGCTGCTGCGCGACCGAGCGCGCCTCCTCGCGATCGCGCTGAACGTCGAGCTCGCCGAGCACCTCGGGTCCGAACGTCGGAGCCGAGCGGCGATCGGCGCTCGACGGGTTGAAGCGGCTCCAGAACAGCTCGACGGCTTCCGCGCCGTTGAGCTGTCGGCTGCGGATGCCCATTGCGTTCAGCTCGCCCCGGATCTGGTCGACGTGGCTGGTCGCGTCGCGCACGGCACGGCGGTGTGCGCGCTCGTCGCGTTCGAGCGCCGGCGCCGCTCGGCCGAGACGCTTGACCTCGTCGAGCAGGTTGCCGTTCTGCCGGTGCGACGGCTCGAACGGCACGATCACGTACGCGCCGAGGTCGACGGCGGCCTGCTCGTCGGCGTGCAGCCGGATCGACTGCTCCATCGCCGAGTACAGCCGCCAGCGATCCAGCCCGCGCGCGTCGGCCGCCGGCCGGTCACGCGTGGGCGCAGGGCCAGCCCACGTCTCGACCTCGTCGCGACAGCGCGCCAGCACCGCGTCGAGACCGACCGGCCGCGCCTCGACGTAATACTGCAGCGACTGCCCCGCCTTCAGCCGGCCGGCAAGGTGGCAGAACGATGCGGCCAGTTCCGCCCGCGAGCTTTCCGAGAGCACGAGCGGGTTGGGCGGGAAGACCCGCAGCACGCGCACCAGCGCTCCGTCGCTGCGGACGAGCAGGCCGGTGCGGTAGATCGCCTCGACGGCGAGCAGCTCGCCGGCTTCGCGCATCGATGCGCGTGCCGGCCGGGAAGAGGTTCTCAGTGCGAGTTCCACAACGCCTCCAGATCGAGGTCGGGGGCGGCGGCGTTCGAGGCCGCTCTCGTCGGCGCGACGACGACGGCGTAGCCGGTCGCCGACGAGCCCGCGCCGGGCAGGAAGACATGGCTGCCGCGACGCCAGCGCGCCGCCGCAGCGAGGTGCTGCCAGAGGTCGAAGTCGGCCTGCGAAGCGACCCACGCCGCCATCACCGGAATGCCGCCGACGTAGACCGCCGAGAAGAGCGAGACGTACGCGCCGAACGGCGACAGGTACATCCCCCACCCGATCGCGACGACGAGGCCGAACACGATCCCGGCCCACTGACCCAGCGTCAGCTCGCCGAGCTTCAGCTTCGTCTCGAGGTGCTTGTAGGCGGAGTTCACGACACACCGCCTGGTGGTCTCGACGGCGCGGTCGGGCGATCAGCTCTGGTGGCTGGCCGATCCGGCTCGGCGGGCGGCCGACCGGGAAGCGCGACGGGCCCCTGCTGCCCAGCTCGCTCCTGCGGAAGCTCGGCCCGATACGCCTCAAGACCGGCCGAGAAGGCATGCGTCGGCGCAGATCCGATGGTGCTGAACGATCTGGCCGCCGCAGGTCTGCCCGCGTGCTCGGCGCGAGCCGCGCCGATCGCCGACGCGCTCGTGACGGCCGCCATCGCCTCCTCCCGATTTCGGCCGCTTGCGATGGCGCGGTCGTAGACGTTGCCGAGCTGGCCCGCACGCTCGGGGCCGAGCTGTCTGAGCGAGGTCGCCACGTCGCCGTCTGTGGCTGGAGCCGGCTGACCGGGAGCACCAGCTCGGCGCCGAGCTCTGTGCATCGCCTCCTCAAGCTCGCGCGGCCGGTCGCCGAGGACGCGCATCCCTGCCGGCGACTCAGAGGTGGCTCGTGACGTCGATCTCTGGTCGCCTCTCGGTGACGCCGGACCGGCTGTACTGGTGTCGTGCGAGGAGGACCGGCCCGCCGCGGCCGCTTGAGCTGCCGTCGAACCGGCGTGCGCGGCCACAGCCGCAGTCGCCGGCGCCTCGCCGCGATCGACCCCGCTCCGGGGTGCAACGTCTGTTGGCCGAGCCGAACCTGCAGCTGTCGCGCCGCCGCGGTGTCTCGGCGTAGCGGACCCGCCCGCGGCGCTCGTGCCGCCGAGCGCGGCACCTGCCTGACGCACGGCGAAATAGCGAGCCGCGAACCCGACCGTACCTGCGCCGGCGAGGCCGACCATCGACGCCTTCGTCGCCAGCAGCGGGAGCTTGACGCAGAGGTACAGCATCGCCACGCCGGTGAGCGGCTTGATGAGCGCCTTGTCGAGGACCCCACCGTCGCCTCTGAAGGTCACGAAGTCGTTGAAGACCGCGGCGAACGACGCGAAGCAGACGGCCCAGATGACCGGCCACGCCAGCAGCGTCGTGAACGCGCGGAAGGCCAGCACCGACATCCACGCCGTACCGGGGAACGGTGCGAGCACGATCAGCAGCGGCCCGGCGACGAAGATGACGAGAAGCCCGCAGGCGAGCACGATGTGCAAGGCGAAGAGGCCGAGCATCAGCAACGTGCCTGCGATCACGATGACGACGCTGGCGAGCATCCCCACCGGGCCACTCGTCAGCGAGATGCCGACGGCGGCGCCGAGCATCCGCGAGACGTCGTCGTGGACGCTCCGGGCCTGGATCAGCTCGAAGGTGAGGCTGTTGACGAGCGTGATCGCCGAGTCGAAGACCCACGGCCATGCGATCACCCCGAGCGCTGCCGCGATGCCGCGCGCGAAGCCGGAGACGCCCTCGACGCCGCCGGCTCCTTCAAGGAAGCCGGTCAACCAGTAGCGCAGGACACCGGCCGTCATGACGAGCCCGAGCAACGCGAACGCTGCTGCCGTCGTCGTGCGGTTCAGTTCCGCGACGTTGGAGTTCGTAAAGGCCTCGGACGGCAGGTGCAACTGCCAGCTGACGGCGGCCTCGGTCAGCTTGCTTGGGATCCCGCCGAAGAGCTGCTTGATGACGAAGTCGAAGGCGGACTCGACGCCGTCCTTGACGATCTCGCCGGGGCTCGGCAGGCCAAGGACAGCATCGGCGCGCGCTGGTGCGACGATCGCCTGCAGCGCCAGCAGCGCGACAGCGAGCGCGGCGCCGCCGAGCACGAGTCTCCGCGGCGACAGCGCCGGCCGTGAGAGGTGAAACGTGGGAAGGACGGTCATGTCGATCGCCGACCTCAAGCCACGATGCCCTTGACGCTACCGAGCAGCGCGAGGATGCCGAGTGCCGTTATGACGATCTGAAGGCCGCGCCGCGAGCCGAACGCCATCGCGACGCCACCGCCGATCGCCGCCAGCGGTGTCGCGGCCGAGGCCGCTACCAGGCACGGCGTTACGAGGGCGTCGCAGGTCTGGACGAAGCCTTCGAGGCCGCCGGCGTTCGCAGGGATTCCGGCAGCTCGCCGGATGATCGCGACCTGGCTACTGTTGTCAGTAGCTACCGAAAAATAGGCTGCCGCTGCGGCGACCAGCAGCAGCTGCGTGCACTTTTGAATTGAGAGGCGCATTCTCTGCTCCGTTCACTCGATGCCGAATTCGCGGGCTTCGGGAGAAGGAGCTGCGCTGGACGAGCGCGCGGCGCCCGCCGCCGGCGCGCTCGACGTGGACGTGGGCGGCGCGGAGTGGGCTGCGTCGGGCAGCTTCGACGCCGCCGGCGGACCGGCGGGTGAGCTCACCGTGGGCGTCGTCGTCGCCGTTGTCGTCCTCGGCGCCGGCGCCGGCGCTGTGGAGGCCGCCCGGCTCGCCGACAATGGCGTGGTGTGCCGCGTGGCACGCCGAGCAGATCGCTCGGCTCGCGCGCCGGGCGGAGGTGGGGCCGTCTGGCGGTCGCGACGTCGCGCGTCGCGGCGTGCCGGGGTCTCACGCCGCCGTGCTTCGGCGCGGCGCGGTTCTCCGCCACGCCGAGCCGCCGCGTCGCGCAACGACGCAGAACGCGAGCGCGCGGCTGCGCTGCGGCGATCGCGACGCGGCAACGCCGCTCTTGCCAGAGGCTGCGCGTGACGCGCTGAGGCCGCGACGTCCTCAGTCTGCCGCGAGCTCGGCCGCTGCAGGCCGACAACAGTCGCTCCCGCGGCGACTACGAGCGTCGCAGCAGCAAGCGGCGCGACGTGGGCGGAGCGAAGTACGCGCAGCCGACCAGTCGAGGAAGACGGGCGTACGGCATGGGCAGCTGTACCTGCCAGCGACGATCTGCACCGTCTCGGTGCCGCGGTCGGTCGGTCGAGTCGAGCAACGCGTCGCTCCGGAAGGGGCGTCTCGAACAGACGCACCCGCCCGGGGGTGGTTGTGGCCAATCCGCGACCAGGCGCTGACGGCGACCTGGGGGGCGGCTCGAAGAGGTTTCGATCCAACATGAACCCGCCGTCGCGGATTCACGCTCGGACACCCCGGCGGGTTGCGAATTCAGTCAGCGCACGACCAACTGCGACAACGCCTGGTCGGTCCTTAACGACGAAAGGCCCCGTCTTCTCGCCCCAACGGGACGAGAAGACGGGGCCTCGGCCGCGGAGGTGGCTGCTCAGGGCTCGATGCCGAACTCGTTCGTGCCTCCTCCGCGCGTGCCGGTCGACGGGCTGCTCTGCGACGGTGGCGGAGAGGAGGTATTGCCGGTCGCGGTGCCGCTGCCGGCCGTGGACGCGCTCGACGCGCTCGTTCCGCTGGAAGCCGTCGAGTTCGCCGAACTTGTGCTGGCGCTGCTCGACGACGTCGAGCTGGCAGGGGCCGTTGACCCGCCCGGCTCGATCCCCAACTCGTCTTCTTGCTGCTGCTGTGCAGCCGAGGCCCTCGCCCGCGCACGCTGTTGTGGCGACGGCCGCGCTCTTCTTCTGCCAGCAGCTGGTCTAGGAGACGTCGCTGGACCGGACCCTCTCGGCGGGTCGGCGGCGGTGGTCGTCGTCGGCGTCGCCGGTGGAGTCGAGACGATCGGTCTTGGATCGATCGCAGTATTGAGTGTCCTCCTTGGTCTCGACACCGACGGTCTCGCGGCGCGCGCCTCGGCTGGCGTACTCGGTGCCCGCACGGTTTCTACGACGGCGACGCCGGCGCCGGCCCCAGTCACGCAGACGACCGATGCGCACATCGTCGCCGTCTTCACTCCCAAACCGCTGAACAGTCCCGCGCCGCCCGCGGTCACACCGGCCCCAGCACCGGTCGAGGTGACTTCAGCCAGGCCGAGCGTGGCGCCGAGGGCCCCGCCGCCGACCGCCGTAGCGACGCCAACGACGGCGGGCGCGGGGATGATCAGGAAGGCGTTGCGTGTGCTCCGCACGAAGGCGGCGCAACCTGCGCATTCCGAGATGTGCTGCAGCGCAATCTCGTACCGCTCACCGGAGGGATCGAGGACACCAGCTGCGAACGCGACCATCAGCGACCGCTCGTCATTGCACCAACTGCCGCTGTCGATCGCCGACAACAGGCCGGCTGTCTTGGTGGTGATTGCGTCAAAGATCTTGTCGGCCCGTCGCGGCGGTACCCCGAGCAGCTCCGCTGTCTCGACGCGAGAGAAGCCTTGGATGAAGTGCAGGACCGCGGCTTGGCGCTCACGCTTGGACAGCCGCAGGCGAATACCGCTGCGCCACTTGCGGATGCGATCCATGTCATCGAGTTGGCCCGCGAAGTCGGGCTCGACCACACCTTCGGCGAGCTTCGAGGTCTCCGGAAGCTCCGCGAGCTGATCAGGATGCAGCCGGCGGATCTCGTCGATCGCGCGACGCTCCATCGCGACGACGAGCCAGCCACAAGGGTTGCTGACGTCCTCGATGTCGTCCGCCACGGTCCGGTACAGCCCGTGCCATGCGGCGTTGTACCAGGCCTCGAGGTCGATCTCCGGGAACCGGAGGTTCCTCGCGGCGAGCTTCACGCGCACCGTCGCGATCACCTCCGATCTCAGCCGCTCGTACTGCTCGCGGAGGAGCTGCTCGGCCGCAGCCACCGAAGCGCTGACTGTTGTCGTCGACGAACTGCAAGCGGCGCTCTGACGTCGGACTCGTCGTCCGACCGGCTGCCTAATCCGGAGTGCACCCACCGTCCTCACGCCCCCCTCACCAGCTGGGACCCTGAGCGGCGACCGCCTCGCGCGCGCGGTTTCATGCGACCTCGTCGTAGATTCGCGAAAATCCACCCCCCTGGATTTGGAAGCCGCTCGTTTCGACCCGTTCTCATCCGGCACACCACGGCGCTCGACGTTGATCGAGGTTCGACCTACCCGAAACAGGTGGTACCGACGAGTGGCGCGCCAGCGCTCTGACCGACTTCGGGCAAACCACGCCCTTCATCTCGTCGTCGCGCAGGAGTACGGTGTTCCGATGGCACTGGAGCCCCTGACCTCGAGACTCGAATCGCCCTTCGCCGTCAGCGCTCTCAGAGCGCTGGCGCGAGTGGCAGGTGAAGGCGAGGTTCGCGCTCACGCTGCCCGCTTGCTCGAGACAAGCCGAGAGGCGTTGGAGATCTCCGGGTGGCTGTTGCTGCAAGAGCTCCGGATCGGCCGCGTCGAGATTCGACACGGCCTCATCGGTCCGGGCGGAGTCGCAGTCGTGGTGCCCGGAGGGCCCAGCCCGCGGTACGAGCATCTCGCCGAGGCCGATTGCCAGGCGCAGGCCATCGCGGAGTTGCTCAGAATCGACCGGCCGCACGTCCTCGCAGTCGTCTGCATCATGGATTCGCACGCCGCGCCGCGCGAGCACGTCTATCCCGAGGCCTCTGGGGTCGTCGTCGGCGACCGGCACCTTCCGGTCTGGCTGGGCGAGCGGCCGACGATCATCGGGGCCGACACGCTGACTGGGCTCCGCGACGCGATCTTCGCGCAGGCCGAGCGAGCCGAGGCGGCAGCACCGTTGTCGCTTCCCAGCGAGCCACGCTGGGGCTGACGAGCCAGCGACAAACGCGACCTGCGGTCGGGCCGAATCCAGAGGGGTGTCCTTCGGCGGATTTACGACATGAAGGGACGTGTCGCTGCCCTCACATCCCAATGAGCCGCCTGCGGCAGCACGTGCTGGCCGCACGACGTCGTCGGCAACGCGCAGTCTCGACGCGGATCTGGCCACCGCTTTGATCGAAGCGCTTGACGAGGAAGGGCTCATCGTCCTGGCGCAGCGCCTTAGCCCGTACCTCGAGCAGGTTCGACCCCAAGGTCTGCTCGACACGACGGCCGCCGCAGCTCATCTCAAGATCCATCCGAAGACGCTCGAGCGAGCCGCGCGGGCGGGTCGCGTAGTCGGGGCTCGCCGCGTGGGCGGGCAGTGGCGATTCGTCGCACCCGATCTCAAGGTTCTCCCTGCCGGCAGTCGCGGAACGGTCTCTCGCCGCCCGGCCTCGGCAACTTCCAACACAGATGTGGCAGGAGCGATCCGGGGGCGACGCCGGCGCTCGTGAGCTGTCGCATCTGCGTCCTAAGGTGCCAAGAGAACGAACACTTGGAGGAACGAAATGTCGGTTCAGAAGGTCGACGGGAAGTGGCTGGTCCGCTGGCGAGAGGGTGGCGCGCAGCGCGGCCGGCGGTTCGAGCTCAAGAAGGACGCCGAAGCATGGGACCGCGAGGTGCAGCGCCGGAGACAGCTCGGTCCACTCGCAGTCGAACAGCTGACGAAAAGAGCGCTGACGCTCGACGAGTGGGTCGTGGCGAGATGGACCCCCGAGCACGCCGTTACCCTCGAGCAGTCGACCCGAGATCGCTACGCCGAGGTCTACGAGCTGCACATCCAACCGGCGCTCGGTGAACTGGCCGTGACGGAACTGACCGTTCGGGGCCTGCGTTCGTGGCAGGCGGAGCTCGTCGCTCTCGGCATGGGGACGGGGACGATCGAGAAGGTGCGGACGGTGCTGTCGTCGATCCTGACCCATGCAGCCGAGTCGGAGGAGATTGTCGGCAACCCCCTTGGGCTCGTCAGAGCGCCCAAGCCGGACTACCGAGATGGCGTTCGCCCGCTTCCGCCGATCCTCGTCGAGAGCATCCGCGCGATCATCGCCGGGCCGATGGACAGCGTCGTGCCGAGACGCCTTCGAAACGGGCGCTGGGTCTCGGGCTACGTCATCCCGGATGAGCGGGACGAGCTGACCCGCCTGCGCGACGCGACGATCGTCAGCCTGTTGGCGTACCTTGGCGAGCGACCAGGGGAGCTCCGAGGTCATCGCTGGGAGGACGCGCTCAGCAACACGATCCGAATCGAGCGCGCCACGAACCCGGATGGCACATTCAAGCCCACTAAGAACCGGCAGCGACGCTCACCGCGCATGACCAACCTTCTCTACCGCGACTTGGAGACGTACTACGTCGCGTGCGGTCGGCCTCCGCTGGACTCGCTGATCCTGCCTGGGGCCGATCCCGATCACGGCTGGACGAGATCCGACTGGCAGGTGTGGCGCGCCAGACGCTGGGGCAAAGCGTGCAGGCTCGCAGGGCTCTCGGTCGTGCCAAAGCCGTACACCCTGCGCCATACACGCTGCTCGTTGCTGCTGGCCGCGGGGCTGCTCGTCCACTACGTCGCGAGACAGATCGGAACGAGCGAGAGACACGTGCTCGACACATACGGGCACCTGTTCGACGAGTACGCCGAGCAGCCGCCGATCGACGCGGAAGCCGAGGTCGAAGCCGCGCGGGCGGAGGTGATGCGCCGCCTGGAGGGCCGCTCCGGAACGGCGGCGGACGGATCTGGTGTGCACGTTTTGTGCACGAACGAGGGCCGTAGCCACGGCAACTTCGACCCGGGGCAAAAAGAAAGCCCCGCATTTGCAGGGCTTTCTCGTAGTACCGCTACGGGGATTCGAACCCCGGTTTCCGCCGTGAGAGGGCGGCGTCCTAGTCCCCTAGACGATAGCGGCAGGGGGCGATCAGAGTAGCAAAGCGGCAACGGCGGGCGCGGTGCGGCTGGCGGGAGCGAACGCGACGGGGGTCGCAACGCGTTCGAGGGCCCGTACCGTGTACCTTTCCGAGACCGTTCCCTGCGGCTGTGGCGGAATCGGTAGACGCGCAGGCTTCAGGTGCCTGTGAGCTTCGGCTCGTGGAGGTTCAAGTCCTCTCAGCCGCACTGAAACGACGAAGGCCCGCCCACCCGGCGGGCCTTCGTCGTTGCCGGGCCGGCACCCGCCCGCGCCGGCGGCGCCCCTCGTGCCGCCCGCGCCCCGCCCCACCCGTGGTCGGGTTAACCCCAACCCGGAACGCCCGCGAGCGCCATGGCGCGGACCCCACCCGCGCGGGATGCTCTCCCCCATGACCGACGCGATGCACGATGATCCGACCGTGGCCTTCGACCCGCCGACGATGACGCTCCGCCCGCTCGGCGCCCAGTGGGGCCGGGACTTCGCCTTCCACAGCGTCGGCCTGATCACGAGCGTGGTCGGCTTCACGCTGTGGGTGACGGCCGTCTCGGTGACGCTGTCGCTGCTGATCTTCCTGATCGGCCTGTTCGTCGCGCTCGGCTCCTTCTACTGCTTCCGCTGGTTCGCGCGGCTGGAGCGGCGCCGCGCCGCTCTGGTGCAGGACGGCCCGATCGCCGAGCGCTACCGCGACGCCCCGCGCGGCAGCGGCTGGTTCCAGAAGCTGAAGTTCATGGCGAAGGATCCGGCGACGTGGAAGGACTGCGCCTGGACGCTGCTGTGCGGCACGGTCGGCTTCGCGATCTCGGTCTTCGTCGTGACGATCTGGGGCCTCGTGCTCGGCCTCGTCACGCTGCCCGCCTGGTACTGGGCGCTGCCGGAGTCGGCCAACGTCGGCATCTACGAGGTCGACACGCTCCCGCTCGCGCTGCTGACCGCCGCCATCGGCCTGCTGCTGATCCCCGTCGCCGGCTGGCTCGTGCGGCTGCTGACGGTCGCCGAGCTGGCGCTGATGCGCCCGCTGCTGCGCCCCAGCCGTGAGGAGCAGCTCGCCGAGCGCGTCGAGGTGCTGACGACGACGCGGGCCGGCGCCGTCAACGCGCAGGCCGCCGAGCTGCAGCGGATCGAGCGCGACCTGCACGACGGCGCGCAGGCGCGCCTGGTCGCGCTCGCGCTCAACCTCGGCATGGCCGAGGACAAGTTCGACAGCGATCCCGAGCAGGCGCGCGAGCTGCTGGCGGAGGCGCGCGGCGAGGCGAAGACCGCGCTCACCGAGCTGCGCGACCTCGCGCGCGGGATCCACCCGCCGATCCTCACCGACCGCGGGCTCGCGGCGGCCGTCACCGCGCTCGCCGCGCGCTCGCCGCTGGCCGTCACGATCGAGGCCGACGTGCCCGACCGGCTGCCGCCGGCGGTCGAGGCGGCCGCCTACTTCGTCGTCGCCGAGGCGCTCGCGAACGCGACCAAGCACAGCCGCGCGCTGCGCGTGCTCGTGCGCCTGTCGATGAGCGACGGCCAGCTCGTGATCGAGATCGCCGACGACGGCGTCGGCGGGGCCGACCCCGAGGGCAGCGGACTGCTCGGCCTGCGCCGCCGCATCGAGGCGCTCGACGGCGAGCTGCATGTCGTCTCGCCGCGCTCCAGCGGCACGACGTTGCACGCCGAGGTACCGTGCGGGTCGTGAAACCCGCCCGGCACCACCCCTGATGCGCGTCGTCATCGCGGGCAATCGCATGCAGCTGTTCGAAGCTCGATGGTCTGCGTGCGATTGCCTCAGCAATCACCACCACAGCCCGCAAAGGTGCGCGACGTGCGGGTGGTGATTGCCGAGGACCTCGCGCTGCTGCGCGACGGCATGATCCGGCTGCTGCGCGACAGCGGCCACGAGGTCGTCGCCGCGGTCGAGGACGGCGACGCGCTCGTGCGCGCGGTCTCCGGCCACAAGCCCGACATCGCCGTCTGCGACGTGCGGCTGCCGCCGTCGTTCCGCGACGAGGGCGTGCGCGCGGCGCTGGAGGCGCGCAAGCGCGTGCCGGGGACGGCGATCCTGATCGTCTCGCAGTACGTCGAGGAGACCTACGCGACCGAGCTGCTCGCCGACGGCCAGGGCGGCGTCGGCTACCTGCTGAAGGACCGCATCGCCGACGTGCGCGAGTTCGTCGACGCGGTCGAGCGGGTCGCCGGCGGCGGCACCGCGATGGACCCGGAGGTCGTCGCCCAGCTCGTCACGCGGCGCGGACACGACGGCCCGCTCGACGACCTCACCCCGCGCGAGAAGGAGGTGCTGGAGCTGATGGCCGAAGGCCGCTCCAACGGCGCGATCGCCGCCGCGCTCGTCGTCACCGAGGGCGCCGTCGAGAAGCACATCTCCAACATCTTCGGCAAGCTCTCGCTGCCCCCGTCGGAGACCGACCACCGCCGCGTGCTGGCGGTGCTGACCTACCTGCAGGGCAGCGGCTAGCGCCCCTGCGCCCGGCGCCGCTGCACGGCCTCCTCCAGCACCGCCTCCCAGCGCCCGGCGACCGCGTCGATCGTCTGCGTCTTGGCCCACGCGCGCGCTCTGCGGCCGAGACGGCCGCGCGCGAAGCGGTGGCGGACCAGGTCGTCGAGCGCGTCGAACCAGCCGTCGTCGGCGACCAGCCGGCCGCCCTGCGCCTCGCCGAGCCCGGCGTACGGTCCTATCGGCGAGGCGAGCCACGGCGTCCCGGCGGAGGCGTACTCCTTCAGCTTCACGCTCGAGCGGGTGCGGTTGAAGGGGATGTCCGCGAGCGGCGCGATCCCGACGTCCCAGCCGCCGGCGAACTCCTGCAGCTGGTCGAAGCGGACCTCCGCGTGGTGGGCGTAGCGCTCCGACGGCAGGTCGAGGTCGAGTCCGAGCGTCGTGACGCGCAGCTGCGGATGGGCATCGAGCAGCCGCCGCAGCGTGTCCACGATCGGGATCCGCGGCAGCTCGGAGGCGTGCTCGAGCCCCGCGGTCCAGCCGATCGTGATGCCGTCGTGCCGCCTGCGGCCGGCTGACGCGGCACCGCCGGCGAGGTGGTTGTCGATCGTCTCGATCCGCTCGATCCCCTCGCCGCGGTAGCGCTCCGCGAGCGCCGTCGTCGACGTCGTCACGACATGCGCGGCGCGCGCGATCGCGACCGTGTGAGCGAAGATCCGCTGCGCCTGACGGCCGCCGTGGGTTCTGTAGTAGGGGCTCTCTCTCGGCAGCGCGCTGAGGTCGTCGTCGGTGTCCCACACGAATGCCGCGCCGCGCGCGATCGCCGTCCGCACGCCCTTCACCTCCAGCTCCTCCAGCGCGCGGTAGCCGAGGATCACGTCGCAGCCGCGCAACAGCTCCGGCCGCGAGCGCGCGTCGTGCGCGTCGATCCCCTCTGTCGCGTGAACGACCTCGTGGCCGCGCGCTCTGAGCGCGGCCAGCGGGATCAGGTGGCGGTAGTGGGCGTTGACCTTCCACTCGCAGATCGCACCGATGCGCATGGTCTGCGCAGCATGCCTGAGCCGCACGGACCGCGTGACGGTTCCCTGCCGAGCGGAAGGGGCGGCGCGGCGCGCCGCCCCGGGATCCGTCAGCGCACCACGCGGAAGGCGACCGCGACGGCTCTGCCGCGGTTGCCGGCAGCGTCGACCGCCGTCACGAGCAGTCGGTAGCGGCCAGGTGCGAGCGCTCTGCCACCGACGCGGGCGCGCAGCCGGAAAGCGCCGGGGCCTGCGGGGCGCCCCGTCAGCGCTGCGCGCGCGACCGTTCTGCCGCGCTTGCCGGCGCGCACGACCGTCAGCTTCAGCGTCGCCCGCTCCGACAGCCGGTAGGCGACCTTCAGGCCCTTGCCGCGGCGCGACAGCCGCGCGCCGGAGAGCGACAGCTTGCGCACGGCCGGCGCGACGCGGTCGGGCGCGGGCGCGGGCTGGCCGCCGCCCTGACCCCCGCCGCCGGTTCCGCCACCGCCGCCGGTCCC